>JAJNDI010000030.1 GCA_021156325.1 Gammaproteobacteria bacterium | reverse complement strand
TGCTTTGCCTGCTCTGCTTGCTGTTTTTTAAGTTTTGCTAAAGTTTCAGCCTGCTCTTTTTGTTGGGCTATTTCTTTTCGTCTTTGAGCCGCTTCTTTCTCTCGTTCAGCGGTTAATTTGGCTTGTTGTTTCTGTAAAGCAGCTAATTTTGCTTGCTGTTCTGATTTGTCTTTGATAGCCGATTTCAGATCGGCTTCCAATTTCTCTTGTTTAGCAACTCTTGCCTCTTCTTCCTGACGTTCTTTGGTTTCAATGCGGGCAGCTTCTGCTTCTATTTCTGCACTATTAAATGCCGTGGCATTAATAATCGGGGTCAGATCGGGTTTTGCTTCATTCTGAGAAGAATCGCTGGAAAAAGACATGAATTTGGGTGCAAAACTGATAATCATCAAAGCAAAGACAGCGCCGTGTAACCCAACTGAAAGGATAAATGATCGTGAATAACGTCTTTTTTTGTTTACCTTTTCGGACGTTAAAACCATTTATTAAATTCCTCTTAAACTCTTAGGTCTTTTTTGTGGCTTTATCTCTTGCCGCCATATTACCGCCATCGGTCATAAGGCCAACATTATCAACACCGGAACGCTGCAATAATGCCATCACTTGGACTACATAACCGTAATTAACTTTATTATCCCCTCTCACCAAAACCAAGCGCTTTGTATGTCTCTTTTGAGCTAATTTGATTTCAGCTGCCACACGTTTTGCTATTTCTTCAGGTTCTAACGATAAACTCGGCGTATCCGCAATGTTTAAATAAAAATGACCATTGGAATCAATCGACACAATGATGGGCTCTTTATTTTCAGTACTGATCGAACGCGCTTGCGTTTTAGGTAATTCCACCTCCACCCCTTGTGACAGCAAAGGCGTTGTCACCATAAAGATAATTAATAATACCAACATTACATCGATGTAGGGTACGACATTAATTTCAGCTATGGGGCGGCGGCGTGTTTGACGAGAAGAAGTCAACGGTGACGGCATAGATCAGGAACCCCCCTGGGTTTGATAAGTCAATAAACCTGTAAATTCATCTTGAAAGGTTTCCATTTTACCGATCAAAATTTCTACCCAATGATTATAACGGTTATACGCAATCACAGCAGGAATAGCGGCAAATAAACCCATTGCGGTAGCCACCAGCGCTTCTGAAATCCCAGGCGCCACCATGGCAATAGTAACTTGCTGCGCACTGCCCAAGGCTTGGAAAGAAGACATGATCCCCCAGACAGTTCCAAATAAACCGATATAGGGTGTGGTAGACCCTACTGTTGCCAAAAAAGATAAATGCTGCGAAAGGTTTTCTACTTCTTTAGCACAAGCAACGCGCATGGCACGGTATATTTCTTCAAATAATTTACCCGGGTTTTTTTCTGCGAGTCCCGAAAAGCGGGATAATTCGCGAAATCCTGCTTGAAAAATGGGTTGCAATCCATGGGGTTTGACGACTTCAGATTGCTCGCGCATGTCTTTATATAATTCAGTTAAATTCTCGCTTGTCCAAAAATGCTCTTCAAAGCGGTGACAAGCCCGTTTGACGCGGCGCAAAAAAAAGCCTCGTTGAAAGATAACTGTCCAGGAAGCTACCGATAATGCGAGTAATATGAACATGACGGCTTTGACAACCGGGCTTGCGACCCAAAAATAATGCATGACAGATTGGCTTGTGTTCATAGTTTACCCCGTTTTGTAAATGTTATCATTTTAGTGATTCTATTCATGAGATTATAGCAACTCTTCGTGCGTTGGCTGATTAGGCACCATCAAACCAAAGTGTAAATACGCTTGACGAGTAGCTACCCGCCCCCGAGAAGTTCGCATCATAAAACCTTGCTGGATGAGATAAGGCTCTAATACATCTTCGATAGTGTCCCGTTCTTCCCCGATGGCGGCGGCTAAACTATCTATCCCGGTGGGGCCGCCATCAAATTTTTCCAGAAGCGCTAATAAGAGTTTGCGATCCAGCATATCAAAGCCCTGATGGTCGACATTCAATACATCAAGCGCAAGGGCTGCAATAGATTCTGTAATAACGCCGTTGCCTTTGACCTCTGCATAATCACGAACACGGCGCAATAAACGGTTGACAATGCGCGGGGTGCCGCGTGCACGTTTGGCAATCTCGTGCGCACCGGCATCATCAATTTCAATTTGTAAAATATGCGCTGAACGTTTTACAATCTGTTTCAGATCAGGAATATTATAAAACTCTAATCGTTGTACGATCCCAAACCTGTCTCGCAATGGCGAAGTCAATAACCCGGCACGGGTTGTTGCACCGACCAGCGTAAAAGGCGGTAAATCGATTTTGATCGATCGCGCTGCAGGCCCTTCACCTATCATAATATCTAACTGATAATCTTCCATTGCCGAATATAAAATTTCTTCTACAGCAGGATGTAAACGATGAATTTCATCGATAAACAATACATCGTTAGGTTCGAGATTAGTCAGCATTGCCGCCAAATCCCCTGCTTTTTCTAACACAGGCCCTGTTGTGGGTTTGAGATTTACTTGCAATTCATTAGCGATAATATGCGCGAGCGTTGTTTTACCTAAACCCGGAGGGCCAAATAATAAAACATGATCCAAGGCTTCTTTGCGCGCCTTGGACGCTTGAATAAATATTCCCATCTGTTCACGCACAGCCGGCTGGCCAATATAGTCTGCCAATTGTTTAGGCCGAATGGCTTTATCTATTTTCTCGATTTTTTCTTCTTCACCGATAGGATTTGGCGCAATCAAGCGATCTTCTTCAATCATGCCGCTACCTCACGCAGCGCTAAACGAATCAGCGTTTCACAACTCAGATCCTCTTGATAGACTTTATTTAACAAACGGCTTGCATCGGCAGGCCGATACCCTAATGCAATCAATGCATCCATCGCTTCTTGCAAGAGGTTTCGCTTCGGTATTGCCCTATCGGATTTTTTAGCGCTTTTGTTTGCAGCATTAAGCGGTAAAACCAAATGATTTGTCCAGGAATCCATGTTGTCACGCATTTCGATTACCAAACGCTCTGCGGTTTTTTTACCGATCCCGGGAATTTTAACCAAGGCTGCGGTATCATGATGCTGCAGACAATCTGCAAACACGCGTGGTTCAATGCTCGATAAAATCGCTAATCCTAAACGCGGGCCTACTCCATTGACTTTGATAAGAGCGCGAAATAAGGCGCGTTCGTTGAGATCAAAAAATCCAAATAAACTATGGGCATCATCACGCACCACAAGATGCGTATATAAAACCGCTTCCTCTCCTACAGGAGGTAATTGATAAAAGGTTGTCATCGGCGCTGTAATTTCATACGACACCCCGTTATCGGTTTCAAGCAATAATTCAGGGGGTTGTTTGACAAGTAATTTACCGCGAATGCGTCCTATCATTGTAAACGTCCTCGAGAAATTCGTTTAACACCTTGCAGTCCTTGCAAACCCGTGTTTGTAAAATGATGACATAAAGCTACGGCTAAGGCATCGGCTGCATCAACCGCAGGCACATTCGGCAATTGTAATAATCGCACGATCATGTGCTGTACCTGTTCTTTAGTGCTGTTCCCATAACCTACCACGGCTTGTTTGATTTGGCGCGGTGAATATTCCGCAACCGGGATCTGATGCACCGCCAAAGCCGTTATCGCACTGCCGCGGGCTTGGCCCAGTTTAATAGCAACCGCAGGGTTATTGCGCAAAAATACTTGTTCAATAGCCGCATTATCGGGCTGATAACGAGCTACTAACGTTTGCAAAGCCTCATACAATATAGAAAGCCTTTCACTGACTTCCCCTAAACCGAGGCGAATGGTACCACTTGCGATATATCGCTGATGAGATTTCTGACTGTCGATAACGCCGTATCCCGTCAGGCGCGAACCGGGATCAAGCCCCATAATGATCATGCTAAATTTCTCAAAACACCCTATTTTTTTTCATTATATGCTGCTTCAGGAACATTCGCATTATGGTATACATTTTGGACATCTTCTAATTCTTCCAGCATATCAATCAATTTGACAAATTTTTCAGCCGCTTCGCCATCCAAATCGACTTCTGCTGCCGCTTGAAATACGACATCGGCTGTTTCTGTGGTCAACCTGGCAGCAGCCAATGCTGTTTTAACCGCCATAAAATCTTCGGGAATAGTGTAGACATCGATAGAATTGTCATCGTTAATAATGACATCCTCAGCACCGCTCTCGATAGCCGCTTCCATGAGTACATCCGGATCACAACCCGGCGCAAAAGTAATGACGCCGCGTTTGGTGAAAAGATAAGCAACTGAGCCGTCTGTTCCCAGATTGCCGCCGTGCTTGCTAAAAGCGTGACGCACCTCTGCAACGGTACGGTTGCGGTTGTCGGTCATGCATTCTACCATGACAGCAGTACCGCCCGGGCCATAACCTTCGTAGGTTAATTCTTCAACATTGGCATCTTCCAAGCCCCCGGCACCGCGTTTGATAGCTCTATCCATCGTGTCGCGAGACATGTTAGCAGAAAGGGCTTTATCCATTGCCAAGCGAAGCCTCGGGTTCGCATTGGGATCCCCCCCGCTCATTCTGGCAGCAATGGTAATTTCACGAATCAAGCGGGTAAACAATTTACCCTTTTTCGCATCCTGGGCATTCTTGCGATGTTGTATATTTGCCCATTTACTGCATCTTGCGTGAAAAAAGAAGGCGAAAAGTGCTCATTTACGTCTTTGTAAACTGCGCTTTTTCGCCTTCTTTTTTCCCACAACCTGCATCCAAATCTGTCGTTTTTTAGTCTCTTCAAAATAGGGAGCAAGTAGTTACCTGCGAAGGTGCCTTTCTACAGCGGTCAAGACGCCTCGCAAAATGTGAATTTCTTCTCTTTCAAGCTGCGCACGGTTAAATAATCGATGAAGCCGTCTTAACAATTGACGAGGCTGTTTCGGATCTAACACTTCAAGCTTTAATAACACTCTTTCTAAATGTTCATAAAAAGAAGCCATTTCTTCACCGGTAGCCGGCAGGTGTGTTTTTATAACAGGTTTCTCTGTGGATTGCATAGCGTGCAGTGTCATATTGATTTCATAAGCAAGCACTTGCACTGCGGAAGCCAAATTAAGAGAGGAATAATCAGGATTAGAGGGAATTTGTACATGGTAATGACACAATTGCAATTCTTCATTGCTAAGCCCTGTCTTTTCGCGCCCAAACACAAGGGCAATACGGCGGCCTTGTATCGCTTCTGAAACTGTTTTTTCACCGCATTCGCGTGGGCTTAGTTGCGGCCACGGAAGATGGCGATGACGCGCACTCGTCCCAATCACCCACTGGCAATCGGCAACCGCCTCTGATAAAGCGTTAACCACTTTACAATTGTATAAAATATCATCAGCCCCGGCAGCGCGCGCTGTGGCATCGGCATGAGGGTAAAATACGGGAGCCACTAACACCAGCTGCTGCAGATTCATTGTCTTCATAGCACGGGCAGCCGCGCCGATATTGCCCGGATGGCTGGTATTGACCAGGACAATATCAATATTATTTCGTATCTTTTCAAGAAGTTGGTCTTTCATCTGTGTTTTGCTGCGCCTTTTACTTAAATTTGCTATAGTGCCGATAAGTTTAGAAAGGTCAATCATATCAGAAGTAAGGTTAAAACATGGATCCAAAACTCACCGTTGCCGTTGACGCGGCCCGCAAAGCAGGCAATCTGATAGCTCGTGCTATCGATCGGCTCGACAAAATCACTATTAATGAAAAATCACCGCATGATTTTGTAACAAGCATCGATATTCAGGCTGAAGAACTCATTATCGAGACTTTACGAACCGCTTATCCTGATGACGGTTTCCTCGCTGAAGAAAGCGGCAAACAAGGCTCAGAAGAAACCGTTTGGATCATCGATCCGCTGGACGGCACAATGAATTTTGTTCACGGTGTTCCACAGATAGGCGTTTCTATCGCCTTGCAAGAACGAGGCAAATTAAGCCTTGCTGTCGTGTATGATCCTTTTCGAAACGAATTGTTTACGGCGTGCCGTGGAAAAGGCGCACAGGTTAACGGGAATCGTATGCGGGTGAGCCAGTGTCATCAATTAAGTGAAGCGATGTTAGGAACGGGGTTTCCTTATCATGCCAAAGAACAATTTCCTGCTTATATCGACACTTTTTCAGAATTCTTTTATAACACTGCCAGTATGAGAAGACCTGGCTCTGCTTCTCTTGATTTGGCTTATGTAGCCAGCGGCCGCTTTGACGGTTTTTGGGAAATCGGTTTAGCGCCCTGGGATTTAGCCGCGGGCGTATTACTCATTAAAGAAGCCGGCGGTTTGATCGGGGATTTTAATGGCAGTGAAGATTACTTCCAATCTGGCAATATCGTTACGGCAAATCCCAAACTGTTTCGCGAAATGCTGAAAGTGATCAAGCCGAGGTTAGGAGATCCTGCAAAATAAAATCATTAAATATAAATGGCTTATGGCCTTTCATCATAAGCTGTTTTGGGTGGTGGGATTAAGTCTTGGCGTGATAAACCCAGCGCCAGTGCCAAAGCACCTGCAACATAGATAGAAGAATAAGTACCGATGACAATCCCGATGATCATGGCGATTGAAAAGCCATGCACAACATTGCCGCCAACGAAAAATAAAGCTAACACCGCGAGCATCGTTAAAAATGAGGTCATGAGCGTGCGGGATAACGTTTCATTAACTGAAGCATTCACGATTTCTACCGGCGTCAATGTACGCATCTTTCTAAAGTTTTCACGCACGCGGTCAAATACCACAACGGTGTCATTTAAAGAATAACCGATCACCGTTAACACCGAAGCCAGTGCAATCAAGTCAAACTCGATATGAAACAGGGAAAAAACCCCTAAAATGATGAGCGGATCATGGATAAGCGATACGACTGCACTGACGGCAAAGCGATATTCAAAACGAAGAGCAATATAAACCGCTGTTCCCAAGAGTGCGACTAATAATGCCAAAGCCCCGTTGATAAATAATTCTTTACCGACTTGCGGGCCAATATACTCCACACTCATTAATTGAGCATCGGGCAACGCTTCTTTAATTTGGGTCGTTAACGCTTCTTGTGTGAGATCTCCTGCTTCACCAAGGCGAACCAAAACAGTATGGGTATCCCCAAAGGCTTGCACAACCGCTTGCGGGAAATGGGCATTGCTTAACTGTACACGCATTTGAGATAAATCAGCCGCTTGCGGATAACTTAATTTATATTCGGTTCCTCCCGTAAAATCCAGGCCAAGATGAAGGCCATTAATGCACAACACGATGATGGAGGCTAAAGACACCAGAATAGAGAATACGGCTGTCACTTTACGCGCGCCCATGAAATTAATTTTGGTTTTGTGTGAAAAAAATTCCATTATTGTCTTCCCAGCTCGGTGCTTTGTTCCGCAGCCCTGGAGCGGCGTGTTGCCAGTTTGGCGAGATTAATCCCAATGGATAACGTTTTTAATTCACGTCTGCCGTATAACAAATTGACGATAGCGCGTGTTACGGTAACAGCGGTTATCATCGATGTTAAAATACCAATCGTTAAGGTGATCGCAAACCCTTTCACGGCGCCCGATCCCAATGAAAACAAGGTCACTGCAGCAATTAATGTGGTGACATTGGCATCCACAATGGTCGAAAACGCTTTTTCATAACCTGCATAAATGCTTGCTTGAATAGAAACGCCGTTTCGCAGTTCTTCTCGGATCCGCTCAAAGATCAAGACATTCGCATCGACTGCCATCCCAATAGTGAGCAAGATACCGGCAATACCCGGCAATGTTAAAACAGCGCCTAACAAAGATAAAACCGCTAGCAAAACAACTAAATTGAGAAACAAGGCAATATCGGCAATCAATCCAAAAACATGATAGTAAAACAGCATGAAAATGACGATAAGTGCAAAGCCTATTTCAACTGAATGGATCCCTTTTTGGATATTCACTTTCCCAAGCGTTGGACCTACGGTGCTTTCTTCCAGATAACTCACTGCGGCGGGCAATGCGCCTGCCCGTAATTGCAGCGCCAGATCTCGCGCTTCTCTTGCATCTTGAAGACCTGAGATTTGAAAAGCATTACTGAGGGCTGCATCAATTCGCGGCGCACTGATTACACGCTCAATACGACGGCTTGAGCTTTTGACTTCGCCATTGACAAGGCGGCTATCGGTTTTCATCTCAACCAACACAATGCCCATGCGATTACCCACATTTTCAGCAGTAATGCGGGTGAAATAACTCACTCCCGATCCGCTGATGCGAATGTTCACCACCGGTTCGCCGGTTTCCTGGCTAAAACTAGAAGTCGCACTGGTGATAGATGATCCTTTCAAAACAATATTGTCGTATAAGAGGATGGGCTGTCCTGTCGACATGGTATAAAGCGCTGAACCTGCAGGGACACTGGCACCGGCAGCAATTGCTTGGGGGTCTTGCGTATTATCCACCAAATGAAATTCCAAGGTAGATGTTCCACCGATGATTTGTTTGGCTTGCGTTGCATCTTGAATACCGGGCAAATCGACAGCCACTCTGTCTTGTCCTTGCTGTTGTACAGAAGGTTCTGAAACCCCTAATTCATTAATGCGGTTACGTAACACTAAAATGGCTTGATCAACGATAGCTTGCCGTTCTGTCGTTAACGCTGCCGGTGATAAATTACCAATCACATGGTATTGATCATTATCTTTCTTTTCCTCAAATGAAAATTCATTATAATGACCGGTTAGAAAACTATAAGCAGCCTCCATGGCATCTTGAGAACGGAAAGCAATATCGACATTGCCGTTGGGATCAACCCGTAATTGACTGTAGCGTATTTTGGCATCCCGTAAATTGCGGCCAATTTCTTTTAAATCATCCTGGATCCGCTTTTTGATAGCGGCATTTGCATCGATATACAAGAGAAAATGCACACCGCCGCGCAGATCTAACCCTAATTTCATGGGGTTTGCGCCGATGGCTTGCAGCCATCGCGGCGTTGCCGGTGCAAGGTTTAAGGCAACGGTATAATCATCGCCCAAGGCGGCTTTGATATATTCTTGCGCTTGTAATTGGACAGCGGGATCAGCAAAACGCACTAACAAGAGATTATTTTGCTCCACTTGTAAGGATTTGTAGCTAAGAGAGGCTTTATTCAATACGGTTTTAACCGTATTCACGGTGTCTTGATTAGCTTCGGTAGTACCTAGCCCTGAAATTTGTACAGCGGGATCATCACCATAGAGATTGGGTATGGCATAGATGAAGCAGAAAACCACCAAGACAACCAATACCAGGTATTTCCATAAAGGGTATTTGTTTTGCACGGCTTATATCGTCTCTAAGGTTCCTTTGGGCACAACGCTGCTGATTGCGCTTTTTTGCACATGCACACTGAGATCTTTTGCCAATGTAACGACCAGAAAGCTGTCATTGACTTTATCGACACGGCCTAAAATGCCGCCGCTAGTGATAACTTCATCGCCCACTTTTAAATTGGTAATCAAATCCCGGTGCTGTTTGGCACGCTTACTTTGCGGACGCCACAAGAGAAAATAAAATACCACCATGATCACAGCCAAAAAGGCAAATGACCCAAAAGGGTTTGCGGACGTACCCGTGGTACCAGCGACGCTGTCTGTAGCAGCGTGGGCTGCGGGAATAAGGGTTTCCAGTAAATTCATCGTCATAATCCTCGTTGCTATGGGTAAATAGAAGGACACTAGCCTACCATATCGAATTGACAAATAACATATGGAATTATTGCCCCCTTTGAAAAAGGGGGTCGACGCGGCGAAGCCGGGGCGGGGGGGGATTTTAGCTGCTCAAAATCCACGGTATGCGAAGCATACAGCCGGCCCCGCAGGAGTGAGTACTTGCGCTTTTCTTCAAATGTAATATATACTTCGCTCCCTTATAAGCCGGGGTGGCGGAACTGGTAGACGCGCCGGACTCAAAATCCGGTGGTGGTGACACCGTGTCGGTTCGATTCCGACCCTCGGTACCAAATAATCAGGCTATTCAAGCAGCGCTCGTTGTCGATTGGGGCGATTGGGTGTTAGCAGAAGGAACAGAAACGGATAATCTGTCCTAGAAAGTTCGCCTTTCTTTCTTCCTTTTTATTTAATAAAACACTCAATAAGCCATTAAGATTGGCCAAAAATTACCCTTTCTTTAATTCTCGTAGTGTTGGCAACACTTCACTCATTTCAACATTCAGAGCAACTGCAATTTTGATCAGATTAAGGATAGAGATATTCTGTTCGCCTCGTTCAATGCGCCCATAGAATGACCTACCCATTTCAATGTGTAGGGCAAAATCTTCCTGTGAGAATCCCGCCGATTTTCTCAGTGCGCGTATCTTCTTGCCAAGAATGATGAGTAATGCCTGTTTCCTCATATAAAAAGCGTAGGACAAAAAACCTTTTCAAGCCACGCCCTTTAAAGGCACGCCTTTTCAAATCACGCCTTATAAGGTATATTTAGATCAGCTTGAACACAACAGCAGGGTAAGAGGGGCCTACAGCCAGCCAGGTATAAGCGCTAAGGTCCTATTGTTTTTTTGTGAATCAGAAGCAAGTAAACAAGCCGTTTACATCTGAAACAAGAAAAATATAAAAAAATCTTAGGGGTATAAAATGCATCAAACATTATCACTTTTTTGGAGAACACCCTCCTTTATCAATAAGCTCAAACCGATGGTGTTGGGTGATAACTTAAAAAGGGTTAAAGCCAGTTTTAATCAATGCGCGCCAGAAGCAAAGACACTATTTCTAAAGTCATCCGCGCAAGTAACTATCAGTGTTGATCAACCCATTCATTATGGCGCTAAATTTCACGCAACAATGAATTTGATTCAAAAACATTTTACATCATGCAAGATTATGGTAGATGATACAGTACAAAGACATACATATGCGATATTGCATCCTGAAAAATCAGATGACGAGCTTTATCATTTATCTTATGCGAAAGGCAACACATGGATTGCAGAGAGTATTAATACCCTTTCCAATTTAAAAATTCCTTGCCAAGTGATACGCTGGAATCGTTGGCTTACCCACCCGGAATTTCCCCGCATGCTAAAAATAATAGAAGATCTTTATCAAAATGATAAATCTTATAGGGAATCTGTTGAAAGCAGTATTATCGCTTATCTTGACCGTTTCTTGAAACGACATCCTGATGTTGATCCTGAACACGCCTATAAGTGCTGTGTGACTTATTTACAAGAAGAATGTGCGGGCATGACTCTGTGGCCAGAATTAGGTTGTCAATTTGAGATCTACCCCAGCGGCCGTAATGGGGCTATGGAAGCTACCTATGATCGTTTTATTAAGCCTAATCACCCGGAATTATTGAAAATTGTCGCATTACGTTTTTCAAAAAAAGCCGTCACCCACGAAACCGATATTGATCTTAATGAAATCGTAGATGACTCTTATACAGAAGAAACAAACACTGAAGAAAATAATGCTTTTACGATTTAATAGCAATCTTAGGGAAGTTATTTTTATGGAAGACATAGGCAATATGGTTTGGACAAATATTGCTAACATTTTTAATAAATCTCCAGTGTATGCTTATTGGATTGATACTCGCCTGACACTATTAGGCTGCACTGAGCGGCAGGCAAATTTGTTTGGTTATAAAAACCCTAAATTACTTCAAAAAAAACCATTAGAACAACTCGCCTTTTTTAAGCAACGCTCCGAACTAGGAAGAAACATAAAAGAAAATAACGTGAAAGCACTTAAAGCGACTGACCCGTGTTTCTTATGCAAAGAAATTTATGAAGACAAGAAATTGGGAAGATACGAATTATTAACTTATAAACTCTTGATACAAGATAATCAGATGATAATAGGATTGTTAAGTTTTGCTATACCTTTTGATCAATCCATGTTAAATGATTTTATTCCTGAAAATAACCGCTATCTTGCTTTGCAAGAAATTATTAGCAATATGCCAGAGCATGTTTATTGGAAAGACAAAAACGGTGTCTATTTAGGTTGTAATGACAAACAGGCGAACAGTTTGGGATTAAAAAGCGGCTCTGATATTATCGGAAAAACTGATTTTGCTCTGTCATGGAATAATGAGGCTGCTGAAAATTTCCAAAAAAACGATAAAAAAATCATGGAAAATGGCAATCATCAAGTTTTTGAAGAGGAGACAACCTTAACAAATGGTCAAACAGTCAAATTATTGAGCCATAAAACGCCCTTAAAAGACAAAACAGGGAAAGTTGTCGGCATATTAGGTATTTCTACCGACATTACGCAGCAGAAAAAATCTGAAGAAGAATTAGAACAAACCAACCGTATGAAAACAGAATTTATTGCCAATATGAGTCATGATATACGCACCCCTTTAACGGGCATTCTTGGCATGGCAGAAATACTCGAATCCAGATTAATAAAAGCGGAAGAAAAAGAGTTTTGCAAACTATTAATTAACTCTGCCAAAAGCCTTAACACTATTTTTAATGAAATTATAGAAGTTATAAAATCTGATGTGATTTCAAAATCAGAAAATTTTGAGAATTTTGAATTAAAAGAAGTGATCAATGACATTATTCAGTTATTGCTGCCTAGTGCAAAAGCAAAGAATATTGATATATCTATTCAATATGGAAGCATGATACCTCGATATGTCAATAGCAATCGCCTGTTTATACATCGTATTCTATTAAATTTGATTGGAAATGCTATCAAATTTACACCGGCTGGCAAGGTTACGTTAATCGTTGACAGCACTGAGATAAAAAATGAAAAACAATCATTAAAATTGTTAGTAAAAGACACCGGAATTGGCATCCCGGAAGAACAACAGAATGTTATATTTGAACGCTTTGTGCGTTTGGATCCTTCTTACGCGAGTGCTTATAAAGGGGTGGGACTCGGCTTATATATGGCTAATCAATATGTCAAAAAGCTGGGAGGAAAAATATACGTGGATAGTGTATTAGGAAAAGGGTCACAATTTACGTGCTTAATCCCTTTTAACGAGCCATTACTGGAAAAACTTGATGAGCAACAGCGCTTAGGCAAATGTAATCTGTCTTCTGCACCCATTCACAAAGCGGACATATCAAAAAGTAAGTTATCCAGGATCTTGGTCGTTGAGGATGATTTAATTGCACAAAAAGTCGCACGCCTGAAACTATTGGCATTTGTGGAAGAAGTCGATATTGCAAATTCAGGTGAAAAAGCCTTGGCATTATGTGAGACGCAAAAATATGATTTGATCTTTATGGATATCGGTTTGCCGGGTATTAATGGATGCGAAACAACGCGGAAAATTAGAGAACAAGAAAAAAACAATAAAAATAAAACGCCAATTGTTGCATTAACAGCACATATTGATCAAGACACAAAAGATGAATGTATCCAATCAGGCATAGATAGAGTGCTTAATAAACCCCTATTGACAGAAGCAGTTCAGGAAATTTTCGCTGATTTTTTCGGGTTAAAAGTGCTTAATACAAATTAATATAGCATATTATTGATGTTGATATTTTCAGCACAAAAACCCAGATATACTGATCATGAATGAAGCTATGGTTCACCGGGTATTATGTGCTTATCAAAAACATGTGAATTAAGGCGTTTTATTATAACGTGATATTACGCTCATAAGTCTGGGTTGTGCTTCCTTTTTTCCACTCAATTTTAACATGATAGGTATTAGCAGTCACTGAGGTGATAGAAATCGTGCCATTAGGCAACGAAGCAGCTATTACTTTTGCCCAACGTATGGCATCGTTTTTAGCGATAACCTCAGGAAGACAATTAGCCGTGTCACAAGGTGTTTCCGTCTCAGAAGCTAAATTCGAAAAGTTAAGACTTTTATAATATCCAGCCGCAACACCCACTTTGTTAGCCAACATACTGTCTCTGATGTCAGTCATTTGAAAGCCCACCGTATAATCGGCATTCGCTTGGGTGATTTGGCGTAGTTGCTTAACCTGCAATATAGCACTCCCTATCATACCTACCGATATCACAATGAGGGCAATTAGAATTTCAATCAAGCTTGCCCCCGCTGGCTGCCTGAGGTGAAAAATACGCATAATTGGGCCTGCTGGGCTGTTCCTTTAAGAATAGTCCATTTTTTGACCGAATTCAAGACGGGATGACATTAACTAGTTGATTTTAATGAATATTTTTATATGGCTTCAACCCGGATTCTTCGGGTGTTTTCTCATGGCGGTGCATACTAACGCGGTATTTGGCCTAAACCCCGTCCACAGTGCAAATGATTCTGCGGCTTGTTCTATTAACATGCCGATTCCATCTAAACTAAATGACACACCGCATAAAGCGGCTTTTTCAACTATCGGTGTCAGCCCCTCGCCATATTTTAAGTCATAGACTAACGAACAATGCGATATTGTTTCATCGCTCACCGCTAAAGGCCAAGCACCAAAAGGCGTACAATCAATAATTACATCGTATTCTGGTTTAATGTCATTGAATTCAATTGCTGTAATCTCACCATTCTGAGAAAATTCTTGCGCTAATAATTGCGCTTTACTCAGCGTTCTGTTGGCCACCGTGATCCCTTTAGGCGCTGCTTGCAATAGGGGAAATAATAATCCTCTTGCCGCGCCCCCCGTTCCTAACAACAATAACTTTTTATTTTTCAGCGAAAATCGCTTATTTTCTTGCACGTCTCTGATAAACCCCACACCGTCTGTATTATCTCCATAAACCATACCATCTGTCATAAATTGTAAGGTGTTGACTGCCTTGGCTCTTTCGGCCCGCTCTGAACATCGATCACACAGCCGATAAGCTTGTTCTTTAAAAGGCAACGTCACATTAGCACCATGAACACCCTTTTGACGCAAATCCAATACCGTTTCTTTAAATAAGTCTACAGGGGATTGCGTTTTAGTATAATCCACATCCAGCCCCGCCTGTTTTGCAAATTCCGAGTGGATCCAGGGAGATTTACTGTGTTGAACAGGATTACCGATAACCGTTAAGTGAAATGTCATAAGCCTTGCTCCCTGAAAGTGATTTTGATACTATAGATTTACAGAAAAATATTTTAAATTACCTAAAGCATATCTTTTATATTCCCCCTGTGAAAAGAGGTTAATGATGAAAGTTGCCATATTCAGTACCAAAGATTTTGAAAAACCCTTTTTAACAGCCGCTAATCAATCCTGTCAACATGAATTAGTATTTTTTGAAGCGCTTCTTAATGAACAAACTGCTGTATTGGCTGCCGGATTTCCAGCCGTAAGTTGTTTTGTTACCGATAATCTCTCAGCGCCCGTATTAACTATATTAGCAAAAAATGGTACTTCTTTAATAGCTTTACGATCAGCAGGTTTTAATCACGTTGATCTCGCTGCTGCAAAAAATTTAAGTTTAACGGTAGCTCGTGTGCCTGCCTATTCACCCTATTCAGTCGCTGAATTCGCAGTCGGATTGATTTTAACGTTAAACCGAAAAATTCACCGCGCCTACCATTTGGTCAGAGAACACAATTTTCTCCTAACCCATTTATTAGGCTTTGATTTACACGGCAAAACAGTGGGCATCATCGGCACAGGGAAAATAGGCAGTGTTTTTGCTAAAATTATGCAAGGTTTTGGATGCAACGTGGTAGCATTTGACCCTTTCCCTAATGATGAGTGTTTAAAACGCGGTGTACAATACATGACGCTTAATGCGCTTTGTCAACAATCTGATATTATCAGCCTGCATTGTCCATTAAACGACACATCACATCATATGATTAATGAGCAAACTATCCGCTTGATGAAACCAGGGGTTATGGTAATTAACACGGGCAGAGGGGCATTGATAGATACTAAAGCCATTATTCAAGCGTTAAAAAATAAAAAAATTGGTTATTTAGGCATGGATGTTTACGAAGAAGAACATTTGTTTTTCCAGGATCTGTCTGAGACTATCATTCAAGATGATGTTTTTGCCAGACTGCAAACATTTCCTAATGTCATTATTACGGGTCATCAAGCTTTTTTTACCCAGGAAGCATTAACCAATATTGCCGCAGTAACGCTCGGCAATATTACCGCTTTTGAACACGGCAATGCTGAAATCTTCACAATCCCCTTGTAGAGATAAAAAAACCTGAAAATGGAGATTTCCCTTCGCGGTTTGGGAATGTTATCTACCGACTCTTTTCATGCCAACAAAGGCTCAACATCACAATACGATAGGGTTTCTATCCGGCTATCTGTAACCAATGTCCCCCTATGATCAGCGGCTACTTCTAATGGCCAATAACGCCATTGAGCTTTATCTGAAGCTTGTATAATATGCGGCGGCTTGGCGGGATCAACATTGACTTCAAAATTTTTCAGATTTTCCGCAATCCCCGTTCCATGTGCCTTCACCCACGCTTCTTTACAAACCCACGTATACATAAATGCTTCTTTTTGAAAAGCAGGCGGCAATCGGCATAAGGCTTCATACTCACTCTCATGAAAAAACCGTTTCGCCAAAGCAAGAGGATCGAGATCACGATCTGTAGATTCAATATCAACACCCACCGGAAAACAACTGATTGCAATCGCCGCTTGTTCACGGGTATGCGAGACATTAAATTCGATTTTTGAGGTTAAAGAAGGAAGCACAACTTTAGGTTTGCCATTCGTTTCAATATGAAAACCAATCTCTTCTGGCGATCGCTGACAATATCCGCTTAACACATAACGCAAAGCGCCGCGCGTTAGAATATAAGCTGCTTGATCCAGATCGAAGCGATAACACTCTGCTTTTTCTTGTTCATCCTGTGAAAGCACAGAAAAGCACGCTGCTTTATATTTTTGTAAGCGCCCTAATGGCAGCCGCCATATATATACACTTTGTTGCGTTAGCTCAGGCACGCTGCAATTGGGCATATCATGCTATATCTTTTTGTTGATAGAGTTCGTGATGCATTATGCTGCTAATCTCATGATGCCGTTTAACAATGGCCTTCGTCACCGGTTTTCCAAAATAACTTCCTATAAACACACCTAAACAGCCCATTATAAAGCCAGGTAATATATCATAAATCTCAAAGACTCCACCAAGACTTGCACAAAGATGCCATATCACCACGGTAATACCGCCACTTAACATCCCCGATACTACCCCAAAACGATTAGTACGCGCCCAAAAGAGAGCAAAGATCAAGACAGGACCGAAAGTCGCCCCTAACCCTGCCCATCCATAACTCACCAGATCCAATACCCGGCTTTTGGGATCAAAGCTTAACAAAACAGCACAGACGGTAATCACGGCTACCATCAGCCGATTCATCCATACTAATTCTTTGGCGCCTGCATTTTTTCTGAAGAAACGACGATAAAAATCTTCCACCAAACTGCTGGAAGAAGATAATAATTGTGCCGCAATAGTACTCATGATTGCTGATAATACCGCTGCTAATAAACAGCCCGCAACCCATGGATTAAACAAGATCATTGCAAAATGGATAAACACTTGTTCTGGTTCCGATAAAGGTTGTTGGTTAAAATAAGCAATTCCCAGAAATCCGGTAAACGTGGCACCGTATAAAGACACTATCATCCAGGTCATGCAGATAAATCGTGCCTTCGGTAATTCTCTCACCGTGGTAACTGC
This sequence comes from Gammaproteobacteria bacterium, assembly GCA_021156325.1. Taxonomy (GTDB): domain Bacteria; phylum Pseudomonadota; class Gammaproteobacteria; order JAJFKG01; family JAJFKG01; genus JAJNDI01. The sequence goes on along the minus strand of JAJNDI010000030.1, from coordinate 3,543 downwards.
CATAAACCGTGCCAAAATATGCGGCTGACCCATATACCCTAAGCCCCACGCCATCAATGACAAGATCCCCATCAAGGTTATATTGTAAAAGGCATCATTTATACCTGCATGTACTTCATTAACACGCGCAAAAACTTCATGCCAGCTGCCTACATGAAAAAAAGCCACGATCGGTACTGTGATAAGCGCTACAAACATTAAGGAACCTTGAAAAAAATCCACCCAATTTACGGCTAAGAACCCGCCAATACAGGTATAAGCGGCAATTATAATGGCTCCCATTAATAAAGCGTGCTGATAATCTAAGGGAAAAATGGTTTCAAATAACAAAGCGCCGCTCACAAAACCGGCAGAAGCATAAATAGTGTAAAAAAATAAAATCATGGCGGCACTGACAATACGTAACAAACCGGTTTTATCTTCAAAACGATTCTCTAAAAAAGTAGGAATAGTTAAGGCATCCTTGGCTTTTTCCGTATAGATTCGTAATCTGGCGGCTATCAAATGCCAATTCAAAAAAGCGCCAATACTTAAGCCCACTGAAATCCAGATTTGATTAATACCATTTAAATAAACAGCACCCGGCAACCCTAATAACAACCAACCACTCATGTCAGATGCCCCTACCCCCAAAGCAGCAACCGCTCCTTTCAAGTGGCGGCCGCCTAAAACAAAATCAGAGGCATTGTTGATACGACGGCTGGCGCTAAACCCGATCCCAAAAATAATGACAAAATAAATTAAAAACGTGAGCAAAATCTCCAGATGAGCCATATTTAATTCCTCTTCTTGTGAGATTGATTAGCGTGGCGCAAACCCCGTACGCGCCACACATATGCACAAAAAGTAGCTAGAGACCAAACGATAATAAGCGGCATGGGGAGGAGCAATACCCACCAGGTAAAATATGTAAATGTGAATTGCATTGTCAAAAATCCTTTCTTTTACCTAGGGGATAATGCACAAAAATAGCTTTTTCGTTTATTTTTCATTCTAAAACAGCCAAATTTGGCAAAAAATTCACCTGTCTCTCGCTTATTAATGCAAAAACGTGTTATAATTTTTTGTCATTAGCGCATGACAATTTGTTCAAATGGTCAGCAGTCTAACAAAACTGAATGAGGCGATCTATCTACAATATACTGTTTGGCATCAGCCAGTATAGCAGCCAGGAGGAAAGGAAGTATGAAAATCAGCGAGAATCTGCGAAAGTTAATGGACGACATCAAGATCACCGAAGCAAAATTAGCCAGGCAAACGGGGATCCCGCAACCCACACTGCATCGGATCTTATCAGGCGCTACCCGTTCCCCGCGAGGAGAATCTTTAAGCAAACTTGCCAATTTCTTGTCAGTAACGATCAGCCAATTAATAGGCGATGATCCCTTGCCCTCCAACCGTTTACCGGGCACCCATAATCCGCAAGTGCGCTCTTGGAAATCGATACCTTTAATGACATTAGATGAAGTTATGGCGTGGCCGCAATTACGCGACAAATTAGCTGAACAAAATTGGGCGCATTGGACAACCACCGATGTACAAACCAGTGAAGCGACTTTCGCTATTCACGTGAATACCGACAGTTTGAATCCCCGTTTCCCCAATAGTACGGTGCTGGTAGTAGAACCTAATCTCGCCCCCGAAGACAGAGATTTTGTCGTGATCCAAACCAAAGGGATGCGTTCTGCAACCGTTAAACAATTATTATTAGATGGACAAGATCGCTACCTAAAACCGCTCAACCCCGAATTTCAAACGGTGATGATGGGGGAAGAACATGTGATTTTAGGCATTATCTTGCAAGCTCGTACGGATATTCGCCGTCGGGAATCTGTGCGAGTTAGTGAGAGTGTGAGTTAACTTGATGGCGTAACAGTAGTACATTGTCACCCTAATTCTTGAGGGTAAAACTTTATTGGCTGCGCCGCGCCCTCTCCCCGTGCCTAAAGGCGCGGCCCTCTCCCGCTGCGCGGGAGAGGGGAATTTAAAGCAAAATGCCTTTGTTGTTTTTCCCCTCTCCCACATCAGTGGGAGAGGGGAAGCTGCGTCAGCAGCGCGGGAGAGGGAAGCGCGCAGCGCTGAATATTCATGAAAATTAATGTGACAGTGTAGTAGCCATAGCAGAGTAATTCAGAGTCTGCCATAAAGAGCTGTAAAATCCCTCTTTATCTATTGAATGGACAATTCGAATTAAAGCCCCTTGTTCATGGGGTATTAAGACTCCGAAACTATCACTCCCATAGGTAGAATCAATAATAAGCTTATTAAGCTCTGTATGCACTAAAGTGTTATCATCTAAATGTAAGCTCCCATAGACAGCTACGGGATCCCAAAGTTTTAGCCCATCGAAACCTTTTCGATTATTGTCACGATAAAACTCAAAAATATTGGAAATGAATTTGGCTGTTTTTGTGTTACCTTTTTCTTTATAATCGCTCGCTAATTTCATCGTAATTGGAAATTGGCTAGTAATATCGGTAGGTATTAAGACAATGTTGAGACCCGAATTCAATACTATTGCAACAGCAACCGGATCAGCATACATATTCCATTCAGCTTTCTTATTATCTGTCTTATAAACATTAGGAATGTTTAAATTACCCTGACCACTGATAGTTCCACCGCTTATCACTATTTCTTTAATATTATTTCCTATATCGGGATATTTGCGTAATAAGTCAGCCACGTTTGTTAAAGGCCCCAATGCAAGCAATACTATTTTATCTGATGAGCTACCAATAGTATTGTTAAGCAATTCAACAGCGGAAAGCATCATTTTTCTTTCGTGGGAAGGGGGAGGTAATATGATATTATCCAGCTGATCAGCAGATTCTCTCATCACTTTTGGAAACGCTTGATTCCCCAGAAATGGCTTCTCCTTGCCACAGGCAATAGGAATGTCAGGTTTTCCAACCAGGTCAAGCAATTGTTGGAGATGTATTAATCCCTCTTTGCAATGGCTTATTCCTGTCCCGACAACCGAAATTGCCTTAACCTCGACACGAGGTGAGTGTAGCAAATAGGGAATGGCTATCCAGTCGTCCCAACCCATATCAGTATCGACAATAACAGGCATTACTCCACTCGTGTTAGCAGCTATAATGGATTCTGACGCTACACTCAGTGCCAAAAATACTAAGATACAAGCACAGTAGTGTAGATATCGCATATTCTTTTTATCCATGACTATCCTGTAAATCAATACCTGTAGAAACAACCTGGTTTGCTGCCTGAGGGGCCTGAACTTGTGTAATAGACATAGATTCGGATGAAGCGGCCGACAGCTTTTTGATAAACTCCATCATAGTGATTGGCTCATGATTTAACGTTAATTTCCCTTCTTGATAATCCAATACGAAGCCGTAGCGGCCATTCTGATCGAGCAATAGCCCTTCTGCCAATAATTTTGATAGAAGTTTAGAAGCCCTCGCTTGGGTTTGCTCCGCTAAAGAAGGCATCGAGAGGGCATCGTGAGATTCGGCGGCATTTTCCGGGACTGATAATGCATTTTCATTTTGCCGCATGAAATTAGTCAAAACCGTT
>JAJNDI010000049.1 GCA_021156325.1 Gammaproteobacteria bacterium | reverse complement strand
TCTTCGATTGAAGAAACCTCTATCGCGGGATCGACATCTTTTTCATAATCGACACCTTCTGTCTCAAATCCAAATAAATTAAAGAATGCACGGCGATAACCGGCTAAATCGGTTAACTTCATAACATTTTCTTCTGTAATTTGAGGCCAGAGTTTAGCAACAGCGGCTTGTACGGAAGGCTCCATTTCCCAATCATCGATTCTGATACGGCCTTTTTCATCGATAGGGATTTTGGCATCCGTTCGATACAAGCACTCATTAAACAAACGATAAATTTGTTGAATACAATCTTCATGCCGTTTTTGTTCTTTCATTACTTTAAATAAAATAGAAATATATAAAGGGACAATAGGAATAGCAGCGCTGGATTGTGTTACAACCGCTTTATTAACGGAGACATACGCATGGCCTTGAAGAGAGGATAATTGCTGGCTAAGTTTAGCAGCCGTTTTTTCCAAATCTTCTTTGGCTTGTCCAATAGTGCCTTCGCGGTAAATAGGAAACGTGAGCTCAGGGCCGATATAAGAATAGGCAACGGTTTTGACGCCCTTGGCTAACACATTTGCTTTTTCCAAAGCATCTATCCACATTGCCCAATCTTCACCGCCCATGACTTTAACGGTGCCTTTAATTTCATCTGCGGTTGCAGGCGGGATAGTGACATCCATCATTTTGCCGCTTAAGGGATCAATAGATTTATTATGAAAAGGCTGTCCGCACGTTTTTAAAACAGAGTTATACGTTTCGCCGGTATTGGGATCGATCCTGCGAGGTGATGCCAAGCTGTAAATGACCAGATCAATAGGTCCAAAATGTTTTTTGGCAGCATCGATAGTTTGCTGCTTTATTTCATGCGAAAACGCATCGCCATTAATACTCATGACAAGAGCATCTTGATGAGAAGCTTTTTCAACCGCAGCGATATTATACCAGCCTGCAGAGGCCGTGCGTTTATCGGTGGCGGCTTTTTCAAAGAATACGGCGAGCGTATTAGCTTTCATACCGAAATGCGCCGTGATGAGAGAAGCCAGGCCATACCCTGTGGAAGCACCAATTACCAAGACATTTTTAGCGCCTGAAAGAGGCTTTTGGGCTTTCACATAATCAATTTGCTGTTTTACCTGCGCTTGGCAGCCAACAGGATGAGCTGTAGTGCAAATAAAGCCGCGCGTTTTGGGTTCGATGATCATGCTATTCTCCAGGATTGCTGTGCCTCGCAGATTATAGCGTCATTGATGAAGAAATTTAAGTGCCCCGGACAGGATTTGAACCTGTGACCTATCCCTTAGGAGGGGATTGCGCTATCCAGCTGCGCCACCGGGGCATCGGTAATTGATTGACTTTGCTTGAACAGGTTCTTATAACATGAAAGCTTCATATCGGTTAATTGTCGCTTAACACTTAAATCAATATTGACCATTTCGAGGATATCCTCGAAATCATTCTTTGACAAAAAGTAACAAATTAACGAGTTAATAACAACCTTTTTGTTATATCAGGCCAACTTAATACATTTATCGTCTCATGAATATTCCAGCCACTCTGGCTTGCATTGAGAGCCTCTTTTACGGTAAGGTTTTGCATTATTCATTCAGCGGAGACTGCTCACCATGACAGAATATGCTATCAAAACCCTTTTAAGGGGCGGTGTTAAACCCTCCGCTCAGGTTACCGTTAAAGGGTGGGTCCGCACGCGGCGTGATTCCAAAGCAGGCATTTCTTTCATTACGGTGCATGACGGCTCTTGCTTTGAAGGCATCCAGGCAGTGGTACCCGCGAGCCTTGCCAATTACACCACCGAAGTATTGCAATTGACTACAGGGTGTTCGGTTATTGTTAGCGGTGAATTGGTATCCTCAAAAGGGCAGGGGCAGTCGGTTGAAATACAAGTTTCAGCTATTCAGGTGATCGGCTGGGTGGAAGATCCGGACACTTATCCTATCTCGCCCAAAGCGCATACGATGGAATATTTACGCACTGTTGCTCACTTACGCCCGCGTACGAATACCTTTGGCGCCGTAGCACGCGTCAGAAATCGCCTTGCTCAAGCTATTCATCGTTATTTTGATGAAGCCGGTTTTTTGTGGTTACATTCTCCTATTATCACGGCGAGCGATTGCGAAGGGGCAGGCGAATTGTTTCGCGTAAGCACGCTTGATTTGGCAAACCTGCCGCGCACAGAAAAAGGCGAGATTGATTTCACTCAAGACTTTTTTGGTAAAGAAGCCTTCTTAACAGTTTCAGGACAGCTTAATGCAGAAGCGTATTGTCTTGCTTTATCGAAGGTATATACTTTTGGGCCAACCTTTCGAGCAGAAAATTCCAATACTTCACGGCATTTGGCTGAGTTTTGGATGCTAGAACCCGAAGTGGCTTTTGCCGATTTAACCACAGCCGCTAATTTGGCGGAAGATTTGTTGAAATATCTTTTCAAGTCGGTGTTAACGCATTGCCAGGATGATATGGCTTTTTTTGAAAAATGGATAGAGCCCGCTTGCATAAAACGCCTTGAACACGTTATTGATACGCAATTTGCAAGAACGACCTATACGGATGCTGTCGAGATTCTAAGCAAGGCGAAAAAATCATTTCAATATCCTGTTAAATGGGGCATTGATTTACAAACAGAACACGAGCGTTATTTAGCCGAAGATCATTTTCATTGTCCGGTTATTGTTACCGATTATCCTAAAGAAATTAAAGCATTTTACATGCGCATGAATGAAGATGGAAAAACCGTTGCCGCAATGGATATTCTTGCACCGGGAATTGGCGAACTGGTTGGCGGCAGCCAGCGTGAAGAACGGCTAGATCACTTGGACTCACGTATGGATATCTTGAAACTGCCGAAGCATGCTTATCATTGGTATTATGACTTACGTCGTTACGGTACGGTACCGCATGCAGGTTTTGGGTTGGGTTTTGATAGATTGGTATCTTATGTAACGGGTATGAACAATATTCGCGATGTGATCCCCTTTCCGCGAGTGCCTAATTATATTAATTTTTAATATAAAAAAACCGCCTGATTAAAATCAGGCGGCCAATAGAGAGTAACAACCGAGTGAGAGAGGAGTTCTTACCTATATAACGTTTTCTATCAATGCATAAGATGAGACTGCCGCAAAAAGTGTGCGGCCAAGATGCAGTAATCGTCTTAAGAAGCTTTCTTTTTCTGGTGTGAAGGCTTTTTTATTCGAAATTGCCCGGGGATTGATATCGCCTGACAGCGTAAAGAGGGCTTCTTCTCCATAAAAGCTTGCCCACCAGCCGTCGCTCCAATAACGATATTCACGGCTATTGGCCGGATAAGGATTGCCTTCATCCTCTTGGCCTTCTTCACAAGCATCATATCCTTCCAGCCACGCTTCTTCAAAAGAAGGAGTAGCAACGTTGAAAATCAAACGACAGTGTGATTCCAACGTAGTGTTCGTTTCCATACTGACCCCCAGGGTTATCCATAACACTCCTAAGTATAGCCGGGGTGCGGCAGCTTTCCAGGATAAAAAGCATAAAAAAGGACTTGACATTAAGAACTTACAGAAATTAATGGAGATTCTGGCCAAGTTGGTTGAAGAAAAAGCAAAAATGCGGTTAATAATTTAACAGAGATGGTAGAAATTTGCCAAAAATAGCATTTTTTTTGATATTTTGTTCAAATAACGCTTGCTTATCTTATTTTTTAAGATAAACTCTTGATTGTAAGTTTGTTTTACAACAGGCTGATCTTCTAGCTACGTACTCGAAACGCCTTAAAAACAAAGGATTAGGGTATAAAAAATTTGACGGATAGGGAAATCTTGTCTATCTACATAGGGAAGCCTTTAAATTTTGTGACTTAGGTTGATGGTTGTAAGACTGGATGCAAAAGGCGCAAGGTTTAAAGGAAAAGTAATAACGTAAAGTGAGGGAAAAATAATGGTAGCTAAAAGAAAGGCTTCTGCAAAGAAGCGCACACGCAAAGCGGCGGCTAAGAAGTCAACCGCTAAACGTAAGGTTGTACGCCGTCGTAAGGCTTCTGCGAAGAAATCTACTGCGAAACGTCGTACAAAAAGATCAACCAAAGCTAAAACGACTGTAAAGCGTCGTCGTAAACGCAAGGCTTCTGCAAAGAAATCTACTGCGAAGAAAGCGACTGCGAAACGCCGTCGTCGTTCCAAGAAAGCTGCTGCAGGCGCTGCAAAGACAACGGTAAAACGTCGTCGCAGACGCAAGGCTTCTGCAAAGAAAGCCACTGCAAAGCGTCGTGGTGCACGTCGTAAGACTGCAGCTGGTAAAACAGCTGTAAAACGTCGTCGTAAACGCAAAGCTGCTGCTAAAAAGTAAGCGGTTTTTACGCGATTAGCGTTTGTTGAGAAACCCGCAACTGATTAATCTTGGTTGCGGGTTTTTCTTTTCTCCTTCTAATCTAAAAAATCTCTAACGGCTGTTACAACAAAATCGTGAGATTAGTGAAGAAAATACTGGAAAAGCGAACACGTACGCGGTAGAATGTCCCGTTTTGTGCGCGCCCGTAGCTCAGCTGGATAGAGTACCTGGCTACGAACCAGGCGGTCGGGAGTTCGAATCTCTCCGGGCGCGCCATTTAATCCTAGAAAATCATCAGATTAAACGTATCATAGCCTGCGCTTATTTTAACCCATTTTTTTTTGCGGGATTTTTGCGGGAGCTAGATCACTTTCACACACCGTATTTTTCCCCTTGTGGTTGCGAAGTAACGTTAAAACTGGCCGCTGTTCACTACTGTTACAAGCTTTATTTGCGGCTGCAATAAGATTACCTAACTCTGCCGAGGAGTAATGTGTTGTGATCCGCTCCGACGTATGTCCCAGCAAATCTTGTCTATCCTCAAACCCCACTCCAGCAGCACGTAAACGTTGCCCGAAAGTGTGTTTAAGATCATGTACTCTGACTTGTGGCA
>JAJNDI010000029.1 GCA_021156325.1 Gammaproteobacteria bacterium | reverse complement strand
GCTAACGGGCAAAGTCACTTCATGGCGGGAGCTCAAAACCAATACGTTGGGCAATGTTTTAAAACGCTTGGTACAACGCAGCGGAGAGCCGGTGATCCGTCATGCTGTTTCCCGAGCAATGAAGATTTTAGGCCATCAATTTGTTATGGGTCGTACCATGGAGGAAGCCTTAGCCCGCGCCAGAGAACAGGAAGCCAAAGGCTATCGTTATTCGTATGATATGTTGGGAGAAGCCGCTCGCACCGAAGCGGATGCGAAACGTTATTTCGATGCGTATTTGAAAGCCATTAGCGAAATGGGTCAGGCGTCCCAAAAAGGGGTTGTTGAAGGGCCGGGGATCTCCATTAAATTATCGGCGCTTCATCCGCGTTATGAAATAGCACAATATGAAAGAGTGTTTCCCATTTTGCGAGACAGGCTTAAAACACTGGCTATTGCAGCAAAAGAAGTTAACATCGGATTAACTATTGATGCAGAAGAAGCTAATCGCCTCGACTTTTCTTTAAATCTTATCGAAGCTGTTTTTTCTGACAATGCTTTGTCTGGATGGGAAGGTTTTGGATTGGCGTTACAATCTTATCAAAAGCGCGGTTTTTATGTGATCGACTGCTTAGCACAATTGGCAAAGCAGCATCATCGGCGTTTGATGGTGCGTTTGATCAAAGGCGCTTATTGGGATGCGGAGATCAAAGACAGCCAGGTTAATGGCTATGAAGGATATCCTGTTTTTACCCGTAAGATGGCAACAGATGTGTCTTATATTGCCTGTGCGAAAAAATTATTATCTTACGGGAAACTCTTTTATCCCCAATTTGCAACCCACAATGCCCAGACCGTAGCCACTGTTTTGCACTTGGTTGAAAACAGGCGGGATTTTGAATTTCAATGTTTACACGGCATGGGGCAAGCGCTCTATAATGAAATTGTCGATAAAAATAAATATAATATTCCTTGTCGTGTCTATGCTCCTGTGGGTTCTCATGAAGATTTACTGCCCTATTTGGTAAGACGGCTCTTGGAAAACGGTGCCAATACTTCTTTTGTTAATCGCATTGTTGATGAATCTGTACCGATTGCGCGCTTAACCCAAAATCCGATTAAACAAGTGAGCGCTTTAAAAAACAAACCGCATCCTGCTATTCCTCTTCCTAAAAATCTCTATGGCAAGGAAAGAGAGAATTCAACAGGCTGTGATCTGGCTAATCCCATTGTGCTAGCAGAATTAATGCAATCATTGACAATCCTGGAAAAAGAAACCACTAAAGCAGCCTCTTTAATCGAGGCTGCTGAAGAAGAGATCGAAGAAGCGCTCTTTGCTGCCAACAAAGCTGCAGAAACCTGGTCACTCACGCCGGTTGCGAAACGAGCAGAATGTTTAGAAAAGATGGCTAATCTGTTACAAGATAACCGTGAACGCTTGATAAGTTTATTAACGCTCGAAGCGGCCAAAACCATTCCCGACAGTATTAGCGAAGTGCGTGAAGCCATCGATTTTTGCCGTTATTATGCCATGAATGCAAAACAATCTCTTGAAAAACCCGAATTGCTAAGAGGCCCTACGGGTGAATATAATCACTTAGGGATGCATGGACGCGGGCCTATTCTTTGTATCAGCCCGTGGAATTTTCCCTTGGCTATTTTTATCGGGCAAATTGCAGCAGCTTTAGCCGCCGGTAATCCTGTATTAGCAAAACCCGCAGAACAAACTCCCCTTATTGCTTATTTAGCAACATCCCTGTTTTATGAAGCGGGTATTGCGCAAGACGTATTGCAATTGTTAGTGGGCAGGGGTGAAACAGTCGGTGCGCGATTAGTCGCAGATTTACGCATTAAAGGGGTGATGTTTACGGGATCAACTCAAACAGCACGTCGTATCAATCAAGTATTAGCGAATCGTGAGGGGCCGATTATCCCCCTGATTGCCGAAACAGGTGGTCAAAATGTCATGATCACAGATTCTACAGCGTTGCCTGAACAAGTGGTGCGGGATGCCGTACAATCCGCTTTTGGCAGCGCAGGGCAGCGTTGTTCGGCCTTGCGGGTTTTATACGTGCAAGAAGAAGTGGCTGATAAAATTATGGGTATGTTACAAGGGGCAATGGCCGAATTACAGGTGGGTGATCCAACTGCTTTACGCACGGATGTAGGCCCTGTGATCGATGCTGATGCCTTGTCTATGTTAGAAACACATTATGATTTTCTTTCAAAAGAAGCCAGGCTTATTTATCAAGTGCCTTTATCTTCATCCGAAACCTCAAAAGGGTATTTCTTTGCCCCTTGTGCTTTTGAAATCAAGTCTCTTTCTCAACTATCTAAAGAAGTTTTTGGGCCTTGCTTGCATGTGATCCGCTACGATATTTCGAAATTGGATGATATCTTAAGAGATATTGAACAAAGCGGCTACGGTTTAACGCTTGGCATTCATTCACGGATTGAATCCCGTATTCAATATATCAGCAATAAAGTGCATGTCGGCAACATTTATGTGAATCGCAATATGATTGGCGCCGTGGTAGGTGTTCAACCTTTCGGCGGTGAAGGGCTATCTGGCACAGGCCCTAAAGCCGGCGGACCGCATTATTTATCGCGCTTGTCTACAGAAAGAACCTTGTCTGTCGATACTACTGCTTCTGGCGGTAATGCTTCCTTGATGATGTTGAATGACGCAGAAGAATAAGTCATTTCTTCTATCTTTTCCTTCACCGCAGAATGGTGGAATCCAATTATTCATGCACCGGAAGTTTATATTTGGATGTCGGGCTCTTACCGTTCGGTATTTCTTCCTCAATCATAAATAATTTTTTTCATTAAAAATTATTTTTAAATCAAACAGATAACATCGCCCACCCCTTAAAAATGTATACAATTTCAAGTAATTATGTTAGTTTCTATTGCTTCGAACGGACTCGCCATTTTTGCAGGGAGCTATTTTTATAATTATATATCCCAACAAGAGGCAGTTATGTTTGACACAAGTGGTTTCCCCTTAAAATTAAGTGAAAAAGAAAAAAATTACCTATTATTTGACAAAATCAATAAAAATTTTTCCGATGTTTCTGGAGAAGAAAGAGAAATTATTGATATAATTTGTCAGAACATCAAAGAAAAAGAAGAATTTGGTGAAAATGATATAGAAAGCTACACAGCCATACTAGCAGTTTATTTTTTACGGAATGTAAAATTTAATTTTGAAGATTATTTATTGATATTGTTTCACTCTTTTTATCAGGAAGATAAAAGTATTTTTGTTTTTCAAAGATTAATTGAAAGGTTTCTTGATAAAGTCAAAGAATATTGCCCTCCTGATGCAATAGATGTTGCTAAATTGGACGTACAATACAAAATCCAATCTTACCAGAATCAGCTAATAATGAATTTTCTGATAACAGATCAAGCCGTTATTAAAATTGATCTGATTTTAAAAAAGCTGGCTTCGCTTATTGAAAATAAAAGCTTTAGAAAGAGCGTGGGCGATAATATTATCACGGAGGCATTTTATGGCAGTATTAATTATTGTATATTAGATGGGTCTTTAGATATAGAAATGATTCGTGACATACAAGAAGATCTATCCGTAACTGTTTATGGCAATGTAGCAATGGAAGAAGAAACGAGACAATTACATAGTGCGCTTTTACAAAAGCTTAACCAATTTTTGTCAAAATGGGTTAATAGAGAAGATGCTGTTAATATTTGTGAAAAAATTATGTCAAGAGTAAATATCGAACTGATATCTCTGGGAGAGACAGATTCATATGACAACGTGATTCGATATTTTGAGGAAAATAAATATTTTTTTAGTTGCCTGCAGGCTGATGAAATTCAAAAAATATTTGATAAATATGAGAGAAAACAATCTAACAGAAGATTGATAGAGCTACAAGAAAACATTCAAGAACTATCTCAAGATATAGATAATAAATATTATGAAATAGATGGTTTAAGTGAAAAAGTTAGGGGCCTGTTTCAAAAGTTGTTTAAGCTGAGAAGTGGATTTTCAAATGAAACTAATCTATTTAAAGACATGGTGGATTTTTTATTTGAAAAAGAGGATTTGTCAAGCAGTAAAGAAAACGCAGAAGTTAAAGCCAGCTTTAATGAAAAATTCCGGCCAATTCTTTCAACATATTTGAAAAATCCAGAAAACGGTGAAAAGGATGTTTGTGCTGACGAAACACTAAAAAAACTGGATGATTTGCTTGATGAAATTATGTCTGTTCTTTATGAGGGATGTGTTGAATATTGTGAGGCTTCCAGGATATATGATGATATCATTATAAAATTGAACGAGATAATTTCAAAAGAAGAATATCAAGAACTACCTTCTGAGGCTATACAAGGCGCTTTTTCTAATTTTGGTGCTTTCTCTAATAGAAATTCTGGGTCAAGTGATTTAGAAAATAGCTCCGATCAATTAACATCGGATGAATCAGAGGAATCCTCTGAAGAGGCAGATGATTCAGAGGAAATGTGTCCTCTGGCTTATGGCGCTTAGATGTTATAAAAATAAGTAAGTGAAAGCCGTTAAGTATGGTTTGGGGTACATAAGAGATTATTTAATCAATACCGATTAAACTCTTCTCCTGCCAGCCAATCGCGGCTTTCGCTTAATATTTTACTCACCGTTTGGCTTACCCGTTTGCCTAAGTGTTTCTTGACTTTATAGCGAACTTCGATGAGGTCATATTCCTCTTTTTGACTTAAAAGGTAATCATCGCTGGTTTGAAGGGTATCTACCAGATTCAAGTCTAATGCCCGCTGCCCAAACCAGTATTCGCCGGTGGCTAATTTTTCAATATCGAGATGCGGACGGTAAGTTTTAATATGTTCTTTGAACAGTTCATGCAAATCGTTTAATTCCTGCTGGAATTTTTTACGCCCTTCAGCCGTATTTTCGCCAAAAACGGTTAATGTACGTTTATGGTGCCCTGCGGTGATTTGTTCAAAATCGATGTGATGTTTGTTCAGCAAACGGTGAAAATTCGGCAATTGTGCAATGACGCCGATAGAGCCAATTACCGCAAAAGGCGCTGCTAAAATGCGGTTTGCCACAGCTGCCATCATGTAACCGCCGCTTGCAGCGACTTTATCAACAGCGATAGTTAAGGAAATTCCTTTTGCGCGCAGCCGCGCTAATTGTGAAGCGGCTAAACCATATCCCGACACCATTCCGCCAGGGCTTTCCAGCCGCACTAACACTTCATCTTCTACCGTTGCAATCAATAAAATGGCATCGATTTCTTTAGAGAGCAAATCAACTGCAGAGGCTCTCAGATCGCCTTTAAATTGTAGAATGAAAATACGTCTTTTAGGTTCGTGAGACCCTTTTTTCTTTTCTTTTACGGCTTTATTATATTGCTTTAATTCTTTTTTAGATAAGACAACAGCTTGCAGCGTATTGGCCAGATTATCATAATATTCATTGCATTTTTTAGCAATGAGTTTGCCTTTGGTTTTTCCTTTGCTGGCAATGGCGATAAGACCAGCAAAGACCACTAAAATGGCGGCTACAAAAGTAATTGTTTTTAATAAAAACAAGCTGTAATCGATAAGTAAAAGCATACTATTTCCTTTTAGGGATTAATTTGAGTAATAATAAATAGCCAAAGACGCCCGATAAGAGGGAACCTGACAAAACACCTAATCGTATCAAGGCAGCATACTCGAGCTGATTGTCCGGAAAAGCGAGGCTTCCTATAAATAAACTCATGGTAAAACCAATACCACATAAGAGGGAAATACCATAAAGCTCGGATAAATGAATCCCGGGAGGCAACGAAGCCCATTGGTTTTTGATGAAGATCCAGCAAAAAGAGAAAATACCGCATTGCTTACCGATAAATAAACCCAGTGCAATCCCTAATGGAATGGTATACGTATGTGATTCGAAATGTAAGTCTTGAAAAGTAAATCCGGAATTGGCAAAACCAAAGAGCGGCAGAATTAAATAAATGATCCAGGGGTGAATTCTTTTTTCTGCTCGTATCAGCGGTGAGGTTTCCCGGCTTTTAGTATCGCCTAACGGAATAGTCAAGGCTAATGCTACACCTGCCAGGGTGGCGTGAACGCCTGATTCAAGGACACTTAACCACAACAAGATCCCGACTAAATAATAAGGGAGTAACTTTTTAATGCCAAGACGATTGAAAGTGATTAAAACGATCATCGCAATGCCGGCAGCCAATAAAGCGCTGAAAGATAATTGCTCTGTATAGAAGACAGCAATGATTACAATAGCGGCCAGATCATCCAGAATAGCCAGTGTCGATAAAAAGATTTTCAAGGCAATGGGGACATTGCGTATTAAACTTAAAATAGCCAATGAAAAAGCAATGTCAGTGGCGCTTGGAATTGCCCACCCGTGTACCGCAACAGGATTATGATAATTTAAAGCAACGTATATAAGCGCAGGGAAAATAACGCCGCCCGCAGCGCCCACCGCGGGTAAAAGAATGATACTGCCTTTTTGTAAATGCCCCACGAGGCATTCCCGCTTGATTTCAAGCGTGACCAATAGAAAGTAGACGGCCATTAATCCTTCATTAATCCACAGTAACAGGGATTTTTCCAGGCGAAAATGAGCAAACTTGATACCCAGCTCAGTATTGAGAAGTTGATGATAAAAAGTATAACCGCTTGAGTTTGCAAGAATCAGTGCCAACAGGGCGCCGGCAAATAAAAAAATGCCAGCTGAAGATTCCAATGCGATAAATTCACGCAGCCGATTACTGATTTTAGCGGGGAAATTTTTCATATTAATAGTATATCTAAATCAGGGTGTTTTTCAATTGCTGCGCTTCTAATTCTTGTAATTTTTGCTTGGCTTTTTGGATAACAGCATCCCCAATGCCGGCTAATTTAGCGACTTGCAGCCCATAACTTTTGCTGGCAGCTCCCGCTTTGATAGCATGTAAAAAAACAATGTGATCATCTTCTTCTACTGCATCCACATGAATATTTTTCACCGTTTTGCACTGTTCGGGCAATTGTGTTAACTCAAAATAATGCGTTGCAAACAACGTGAAAGCACCAATGTCATTAGCGAGCGTTTCTGCACAGGCAAAAGCCAGCGATAAGCCGTCAAAGGTGCTTGTACCGCGGCCAATTTCATCCATCAATACCAATGAGTGTTCGCTTGCATGATGTAAGATATTGGCGGTTTCTGTCATTTCTACCATAAAGGTAGAACGTCCGCCGGCTAAGTCATCAGCACTGCCAATACGGGTAAAGATCCGGTCAATATTGCCAATCAGGGCTTCTTTGGCAGGGACGAATGATCCGGTATAAGCAAGCAATGTGATTAAAGCGATTTGGCGCATGTAAGTCGATTTGCCCCCCATATTGGGGCCTGTAATGATAAACATACGCGTAGCATTATCTAAATGACAATCGTTGGGAATAAAGGGCGTCTCTAATACATTCTCAACTACTAAATGCCGGCCGGCAGTGATTTTGATCTCGTTTTGAGAGGTTAACTGCGGGCAAGTCAAATGAAGTGTTACTGCGCGTTCTGCAAAATTAACCAACACATCTAACGCGGCAATCGCATTGGCAGTCGCTTGTAAGGTCGCTAAAGGTTTTTGCAAATCTTGCAACAAATTGTCATACAATTGTTTTTCACGTGCCAATGCATTGGCTTTCGCATGCAAGACTTTTTCTTCATGTATTTTTAATTCGGGCGTAATAAAGCGTTCGGCATTTTTCAAAGTCTGGCGGCGTTGATAATGCAGGGGGATAACTTTGGCTTGTGCGCGGCTGATTTCAATGTAATAACCATGAATGCGATTAAAACCCACTTTTAACGTATTAATACCGCTTTGCTGCTTTTCACGTGCTTCCAATTTTAGTAAAAAATCGCTCGAATCATAACTTAAATTACGCAGTTCATCGAGCATTGAATCAAAACCTTCTTTGATGACACCGCCATCTCGAATGACCATGGGCGGGTTTTCAACGATAGCGGAATCTAATAAGGCCGCCAATTCAGGATAATACGTAATTTTTTCAGCAAGTTTGGTTAATAAAGGGGATTGGACTGACAGTGGTTTTAATAAAGTTTGCAATGAGGGTAATAATAAAAGAGCATTCGCTAATTGGCGCAGATCACGCGGGCGCGCGGTGAGCATTGCCACCCGAGCCAGTATGCGTTCGATATCGCCTATTTCGCGAAGTAATTGATAAAGTGCATCATAGGCATGAGATGCTATCATCACATTAATAGCCTGATGCCGGCCTTCAAGAATTTTGTGTGAGCGGATAGGGCGTTTTAACCAGCGCCGGCATTGACGAGAACCCATGGGCGTTGCCGTATTATCTATGATGCTTACGAGCGTATTGTCAAGATTGCCGCTTAAATTGTTTTCAATCTCCAAATTGCGCAGCGTAACTTCATCCAATACAACATAATCATGCTGCTGCAAATAAAGCGGCGGTCGTAAATGAGGAAGGGCAGTGCGCTGGGTTTCATGCGCATAATGCACTAAAGCGCCGGCGGCCGTAAGAGCGGCATTCAAGTGAGGGCTTTGTTTTTCATCTAACCCAAAACCGCTTAAGTCCTGCACTTGAAATTGTTTGCAAAGCAGCCGAAAAGCATTGTCATGATTAAATTCCCATCCCGGACGGCGTTTTAAGCACGTTTGGTGAGCGAGATCATTTAAGAACGTTGTATTTTCACTCACTAATAATTCTGCAGGTTTAATGCGTGCTAATTCACTTAACGCTTCTGCTATCGTTTTGCAGGTATACACATAAAAACGACCGCTGGTGATATCAAGACTTGCAATGCCGATATGGTGTTTATCGCGCTCGACAGCGACTAATAAATTGTCTTGATGCTCCTCGAGCAGCGCTTCATCACTGACGGTACCTGGGGTGATAATGCGCATGACTTTGCGTTCAACGGGGCCTTTGCTGGTGTTCGGATCGCCAATCTGTTCGCAAATCGCGATCGATTCCCCTTGTTTAACGAGTTTAGCGAGATAACCTTCTACACTGTGATAAGGAACGCCTGCCATGGGGATGGGATGGCCTCCCGATTGACCGCGATGCGTTAACGTTAAATCCAGTAATTTGGAAGCGCGTTTGGCATCTTCAAAGAAGAGTTCATAAAAATCGCCCATGCGATAAAACAAGAGCATGTGCGGAAATTCCCCCTTGATGCGCAGGTATTGCTGCATCATCGGGGTGTGCGAGGAGAGGGTATTTATTGAGTCTTCTACTGCATGCTCCATGATGAAGGCAGTATAACAAACGCCGAACGATTTACCTAGCTTGGATTCATCATATCTTGAGAGTAAGCAGTTGACTGGGCAAGCGTATCTGAACTTCCTCCGCTCAGGTAATATACCATACCCCCGCTGACACCATTGATGATCTGTGTCTTTGGTATACAAGCGATGATATAACTGGCCACAGCTGACCACTCTGGTGAAGATTCAGCAAAATAAGTCCCGGAATAGTTGCGATCTGTCCCGCCCGAATCTGCAAAATAAGCTTTACCGATGGTCGTTCCGTTATATTGATTCGAAGAACGAATATTGGCTGCTATTGACCAGTATTTCAATTGATCATTCGGCTGATCATGCAGAGCAGTGTTAGGGCCGCAAGGGCCTATATTCTTGTCCTCAGTTGAAGCCTGGCAGATGATATCAACTTGCTCAATATAGGATTGGTATCCCGAATCCGGTTTGCCATTATTAAGGGGACTGCCATCACTACGGCACCACGCAGGGGGTGATGAAACATCACAATGACTATTGATAGGGGCAAATGGAGCGCGAAATTGTGAAATGGCATAAAAAATTTGAGGTACTGAACCAAGTCCGCAATCAGGTACAGGGATTGCGCATTCCCCGCTGGTTGTATTATTGACTTGTTGATTGTCATTCCCCTCAGCTTGGAAAGAGAGAAAAGGCAAAATGTCAGCTCGATTTTCACCAGGATTGTAACTATATTTGTTACCCGGATCGAGGCAAACAGACTGCATGTTGTCCTGACACAGGCCGCCATGATCTGTATCAGAACCGCGGCAATTATAAAAACGTAAATAACCCACTCCTTTAACTTGAGCTTCTGTCGGCAAGAAAGTTGAAACGGGGGGGGTGTAAGCATAGAGAGTATTCTTCTCTAATAGTGCGCGAGGCAATTCTGCCTGAACCAATCTTGCAAACCCTGCATTGGGTAGAATCACTTTAATACCTGCTCCGCGTTCGTAAGAACCTGGCAAGAAAGTATAGGTTGAATCGGACGGAGCTTCCACGCTGATGCTCTCGGCTAACGTCGTTAAACTATCAGGCCATGCCCTCCGTGCACTGTAATAACCCATTGCCGCATTGAGCCAATAACTGATTTGTTGAGCGGCCTTTTTTGCTGCCGCTTTTTGATTGGCATTTCGGATGTATAAAGAAGTACTTACAATGGTAATGCTCATCAGCAGGATCACAAATGTAATTTCTAATAAACTAAATGCAGAGTAAAACTTCTTTTTCATGTGTGTTAATACTTCCCATTACAATAAAGGAAAAAGTTGACCCCATCGATGCCGCTTACTGAGTCATTGTAAACTTGCGGCATTGACCAGAAATGATCGGTGTTTCCAGTTGTTCCTCCCCCGTCGTGTTCTACTTCAGCAATAGAAGTCCCATCGTTGGAAGAAACATTTCCAGGAAACGCACCGCTGGTGGTTTGTTTAAAAGTATCTCTATTACTGTTTCTGACATCATTTACATCATAGTCTTGTAGTGCTGCTGAGTAAGTGTAAGTCGGGTTTATACTATTAACTCCTCTTGCCTGATTAGACATTCCCATTGCTTCGATAAGAAAACTGTTATAATGATTATTTACCAGTTGTGCTTCAAAACTCATGACAATCAAGGCATAAAGAGAGGAATAAGGTAAAAAAGGCGCTACGCGAATATTGCCATTAGAAGTTGAACATGAGCCTGAGGCAGAGTCACACATACCCAGATACTGAGCAGTGTCGGGAGCAGAGTTTTTATCTTTCCACCCAGAAGGATATCCTGACTGAAGATATTTATTGCTGTATTGATTGTACATTTGGTATTTAAGCATAGGCGGGGCGCTAAAACCCGGAGTAGAAACGACTAAATTGGGGGCCTGATTTTGACTGAAGTCCGTGCAGCCAAAATAGGAGTGAGGAGCGTTCCAGGAATTGGGGAAAGTAAAAGGCACATCGCCTGTTGGAATTCTTGCTATTGCAAGACTGTCTGAAGTATAAAAGAAATTTGATTGTCTGCGATCAGTCGGAGACGACAGTTGAGTCTCCCCATATAATGCTGCTGCATAGTCGCCGCCCAGATAGGAATAGGCGGTGGTGCCATATGTGTAATTAGCGCCTACTCCTAGATGGTTATCGCTCCTTAATTGATTCCAGCCATTCTTTTGATTGTCTAGTTTACTCACATTATCCAAAACATAGACTCCTGAAGAAGCAGTAAAAGGAGGATGAGGAATCATCTCACTATGGTCTATCATTCTGACCATCGGTAAGAAACCGCTGATGAAACTCCCTGTGCCGGGAACAGAGCTGCTGGATTGAACATTCGAGGATGTGACAGAAGCATAAACTATCCAACGTAGAGGATTAATTGTATCTTTTTCAACTTTACTCATGGGTAATTTAGCAGCAATCTGTTTAGCAATGAGTTCAGAAGGTACATAAGCCATAATTGTAAAGGGGTCTTGAGGTTCGCAATAGTGCCGAAATTTCGGTTCCGTCGGATAAAATGTCGTATAACAATTTTGGTTAGGCTGCCCTGCTTTAGCAGGATCGTCAGGATCATCGGGCGCCCGAATCATAATGAGGTAATTATCTTTGATGTTTGCGCTAGGCAAAGCCCAGGCTGTATCGGCAGGACTTTCCGCGATACCAAATTTGCCGCTTGTTGTTGATGCCAAATAATCTTCTGTAGCAGATATCATCAGTTTAGCTGCCACTAAATCAATACCTCTGTAGAAAGATAAGGATGCATCAGTGTTGGCTGGCAAAGGGGTTATGCGTTGAAAATCTAACGCCATAGGCCAATTCTCGTTCGCATAGTAGTAAGCCAATGCCGATTCCAGCCATAGATGCATGCGTTCAGCAGTACGTTGAACTTGCTGAGCTTGCGCTTCAGCTTGGGTAAGACGCGCTTCGTATAAGGCGATAATACCAATAATCACGGCAGCAAAAATGACAGACAATAATATGAAACCTCGTTGCTGAAGTGAGCGGGGAGGAAAAGTCTTTTTAATTTTCTTAAATTTCATGCTGACTTTCCTTTAATTTTGTAGCGTCATCATGGCTTGATCCAATCCATTGGCGTTGGCCAGCGCAGCCGGTGCGCACGATGTGATGTAAGCGATATAGCCGCTGTGAAAATGACAAGGAGACGGCGCATAGAGCGGGGCGGTTCCGCGCAGAATAAGATCCGCAGGATACATAGCACAATTGCCATTGCTGTCAGTACATTTGCCTGTACTGTCAAGATTAGGAGAGCTGGGGATATAGTCATAATCTCGATTATTATAGCTTTTACCATATGGAAAATGCTCAGTGTCACGTGTATTAACATCCATTGCACAATCCTGGATGGCTTGCGGCAGATTGTCGGCATCATAGTTGGGATACATCATCATGTTGGCTGTGATATCAAGCCACACATACCAACCTTCGATAGAGGGGTTTTCCATAGATGGCTGTAGTTCGGTCGCTTTAACATGGGCGCCGATCACAGCGCCGAGGAGTTTGTATCTGGAAGTTAAACTGCCTCCCGTACTGAAAGGATCAGCGGCATCTATATTGTCCTTGGTCAAATCCATCTGAAAGTCAGGGAAAAAGGTATTATCATCCGGCTTGTAGGTATTTGAGACAGTGGCGGTATTACCTTTTTCCAAAGGTACTGGGCTTGTGGAAAACAAAGTATAAGGCAATAAACCTGCCCCAAAACTGCTGCTTCCATCCCCATTTACAGGTAAGCCATAATAGTGGCTATGATTGTATTGGGTTGTGTAGCCTCCCATGATTCCAAATCCGGCTACTGAAGCTTGCAGATAAGGCGTCAAGCGTTTCTCACAATCGGGTTTTCTAATGAAAACAGCCCCGTAGCTTTTAAGCGCGGTATCATCGTTAGTATGAATGCTGCCCTGTTCAGCTTTGATACTGCCATCGGAATTGAGTTGATCGATCGTGTAATTATATCCGTTATAGGAATTATTTTGCTTGGTGACGACTACCCCGATGTTTTGCACTAATTGGTGCCCCACAGCCGTATTTCCAACTAGCGGGGGTATAGGGATGACGGCATTCAGGTAATACCTGTTTTTATTGGAGACCTTGGTGGAAATGATTTCCCCTGTCGTGGGATCCCGGGCTAATTGAGCCGCGGGCAGCTGCGCAGCCACCGCCAAAGCGCGTTCTAGCCCATCAATCTGAGCTTGAAGGATGAAAGGGCCAATGTACGTGGAATCTGCGGTAATGGTAGTTGGAATTTCATAGGGGTGTTGATCGGATGTGAGGGGGACTATATATTGATTTCCCCAGGGATCTTTGGTGCTATTGTCGTTCAACGATAACATCGAACTGATAGTTGAATCCGCAATATAAGGATACATCTCTGGCAGAGCGTGCGGCCAATAATCGCCGTTGCTGGGAGGAGCAAAATCAGGATCTTTTACCTTATCCCGATAGTAGGATTGAGCTGCCAGCAGCCAGGCCTGAATTTGATCAGCGGCTTTGCGCACCTTATTTTGTTCTATTTTAACCGAGATGAAGTGAATACCGCTTAGGGTAATAAAACCAATAGCCACAAGTACCAGAATGAACTCAACAATGCTGACACCGGGTGATCGAAGAGGCTTTACTGTCACCAGAAAAGTGGCCTTTTTTACTAGCGTTAAAAAAATAATAACGTATTGTTAATATAAAAACAAGTTAATCCCTTAATGTTGATAATTATCTACACAAGCAAAAGCATAATCCTTGTAATCAGACTTTGTAATAGTGCCTGGTTGTGTCCATTGACTCGCCAGGTTATTCAACGCTTGCATATTGGCATTGCTTAGTTTTGATTCACTGAAAAGGCTTAAATTTCCCTGACTGGGAGCAATTACCCAGAAAATGCCGCCTGTGGAAACTGTTGTATCAACGTAAGCGAGCGGCTTTTGGCCGGCAACAATGTATTGCGGATTACCTGTTAATTTACCTTTGTACAAATTAAAAACATCTTTATCGAGAATGTTTTTAGGCTTGTCGGCTCCCTCGCTTTCCAGCAAAATCCCTAAAAATTTCGAAGCATCGGGTTGTAGCTGGCCATTGACCATTGCTTTTCCAATGACGATAGAATAGGTTTCATGATTGGCATCTGTTGCAGCCTTAATCTGATTGATGAGAGCAGAGATAGTGCTGCAAGCTTCGGTAGTGGCTGCTGCACCTGAGCACAGTTTATTGTTGTAGATATCGTCAAGAGAGAAAAAGGTATTAAGGGAAGCTGTTTCATTACAAAAACGAACAGGGGTATTGATGGTGGGTGAAATAGTAGCGGGATCCACCGAAAAGTAAAAAATATTAGCAATTTTGATGACAGCAGCAATTTCATCATTGCGCTGATTAACTGCTTTTTCGAGTGTTGCGCTGGAAAATTGGCGATAAAGCCCTATGGCAAAGGCCATGGCAACGATTAATACGAATAAAACTTCGAGCAAAGAAGTTGCGCCACATGCTCTTTTGGGTTTGTTTTCGTAAGAAAAATATTTTTTCTCCATAATACGGTAAGTATAGTCTTAAAAAGCTTTAACAACAATATGGGATTTTTCATGTTAATTTTATTTCATTGTAATATTTCTTACGCTTCTCAAATTGTGCGGCTCTTTTTTGCTGCCAAGGATATTGTATGGCAAGAAAAGATCATTGATTTACGAAAATATGAACAAATCACGGGTGATTACCGCAAGATTAGCCCGCAGGGAACCGTACCGGCGCTGCAGGATTTGAGCAACAATAAAATTATTGCCAATAGTACGCAGATCATGGCGTATGTTGAAAAAAACTATGTGTCATTTGATCAAAAAACTGATCCTGCTTTGCTGCCTGCCATCATTGATTTTTGCAAACACCAAGAAAGCTTTCATGATCCCTTTCTTCGTACTTTAAGCTACCATGATTTATTTAAAAAAGCTGCCATTAGCGATCCTGAAAAAATTACGCGTATTGTGAAGCAAAGTGAAGATCATCCTAACAAAGAAAGGGGAAGATTTTTAATACGTGCTGCAAAAGGAGAATTTAGCGAAACAGAGCTTGCTGCTTGTCGGAAAGAAGTGGAACATTATCTTGACCGCTTGGAAATGCTGTTATCTAAAAACAAAGAGAATTTCTATTTGTTTGACAGTCGTTGTTACACCATGGCAGATGCGGCTGCGACAGCAGCGTTGTACAGGCTGTATAAAATTGATTTGGGAAATGCGGTAGAAAAACTGAGCGCAGTGGTTGGATATTACCAAAGAATGCAATCCGAACCCTGTTTTGAGAAAGCCAATCTATGTTAAGAAGTTAATGATAAGAAATTAATATTATAAGATATTATCTGTCATCTGAAGCACGCTCATTAGCCACGTCCGTAAATCTTTCATTTCCTCAGTACAGATGTGATGTCCCATCGGATAAGTGTGCCATTTGATCGGGTAGCTTAAGTGATACAAATGCTGGTAACTGATAGTAGCAAGATAAAAGGAAACAATAGGATCTTCCGTGCCTTGTGCCATAAAAATAGGAATATGTTTATTATGAAGAGAGGCTTCTGCTTGGGTGTTTTCCGCTAAGGGAAGATATCCAGAAAGGCTGACAATCCCCCCGAGCGCATGAGGATAGCGCAAACCGGTATATAAAGCTAAAGCAGCACCCTGTGAAAATCCACCCAGAATGATTTTGTCATAAGGAATTCCTGATGCCGCTTGTTTTTCGATTAAAGCACTGCATTGCGCATAAGCCTCTTGAATGCCGGCATGATCTTGGGAACTGTCATGGGCTAAACCCAGAATATCATACCAGCCTCGCATCTGCAGGCCGCCATTTAAGGTTATAGGACGCATAGGAGCATGCGGAAAGACAAATCGAATGTTATGCTGCTTGGACAAACGTAACTCATTGGGTAAAGACTTAAAATCGTGTCCATCAGCTCCTAAACCATGCAGCCAAATAACACAGGCAGCGGCTGTTTGCACAGGCTCGTGTACGAGGGTATTCAATAATATTGTTGTATTCATAGAAGATGCATTCTAGGCAGTAAATTATCTAAAAACAAATCGTTATTAAGCTTCTGTAAAAATTTCTAGCTCTGCAACAGAAATACCGGTAACTTTGGCCACGAAAACAGGATCTGCTCCTTCCTGAAGCATCCGCTTAGCGGCTTGTTGAAGCCCTTCGCGTACTCCTTGTTGAATTCCTTACTCAATTCCCTGCTCAATCCCTTGCTCAATCCACATGGGGGATTGTTCTTGAATGGATTGGTTAATGTATTCGTGAGCTTCTTTTCGTGCTTTTGCTTCTAGCAAGTTCATACCTACCTCTTCCTATTCTGGTAAAAAACCTTCTTTTAAAATTCCCCATAACCGATCAACTTCTTCTTCATTGGAATTTACATTTGCTAAAATATATTCTATCACACTGTATACCATATCGCTATCTGGCCCTATCTTGCAATTTAAGAAAAGCCCTTGTAAGAGACGACATTTTTTACTCAATTCCAGATGTTTGGCTCGCTTCAGACTAATCAGCATCAGATTGGAAAGATAAGCTTTGCTTAAATTTTCTTCATTTAAACTGCCTACATCCCGTAAAGGAAAAGGGTCAATAAATATCTTTTCAGCCAACGGTGATAAAGTGCCAAATAATTTCGAAAAACACCGTTCATGTGACCATGCTGTATCCCCGTTGTACACGACCATCGGATAAACCAAAGGTAAAGGTAGAGGTTTTTCCTTATGAGCGATGGTGACATGATGTCTCAAAATTTGCATCATGTAATACAGAAGACGGAAGGGCATAAGCTGATCAGAACAGCTTTGATGCTCGCACAGCAGGAACAGAAAAGCGTTTTCGTCAGAATGGTTTCGCTTAACTGAAAATAACATATCGCTTTCACTGTGATTAAGTTTCTTGTCAATGTAACTCGCTGGTTCTATTCTTAATGTCGATAAATCCACTAAGTTTTGTATTTCTTGGGGGAGGCGGGTTTTAAAAAAATCCTGAGATACCTGCGGATCTTTCATCATTGCTTTAAAAAATGCATCGTGTTTTGAGCGGATCCCTTTCATGGGCATACTCCTTATGCTGATTATCGAGATGCCCAGGATGAATAGATTCTATCTTATTGAAACTGTTATGAATAGATCTTGCAATATTTTTTCACAAAGAGTAGACCCTAATATCTTCAATTGATGCCGCATTCCTGTTTTGCAACCTGCAAAAGCAGTACCCTTAGGGTATTACCGAATCAATGGCAAGAGGAAATCGTCAGAATGTGGTGCTTTATCAAGAGTAATGGCATTACAGAAGGCTTCCATCGCAAGATGAAATTGATCCAGCGCCGTGCCTATGGTTTTCGTTCTTTTGACAATTATAGATTGAGAGTGAGAGTATTATGTGGTTAGCTACTTACCCAATAAATGCCCCACATTTGGGAAAGACCCAAGACCCTTTTGATTTTGTTGGAGGTGGCGATCCGATTTGAACGGACGACCGGCTGATTACAAATTTGGATCGCTGAGATTTGTAACATGTTAATTTTCTAGTAAAATATTAAGCTTGCTATTCATTTAATTCTAGGAGAACAACTTAATGAAAGACATTGAAATTTATCCGATTAGAGCCTTTAAAGATAATTATATTTGGGCAGTTGTAAATATCAAAACGAATTTTCTTTTAGTTGTTGATCCGGGTGATGCATCGCCAGTAATCAATTTTATAAATTTAAACTCATTAATGTTAAGTTCTATTTTAGTTACACACCATCACACAGATCATCGAGGTGGAATAAATGTTTTGCGTGAAAAATATGCTCCTGCTATTTATACGCCAGCGCATATAGATATTGAAAATCCTACTTGTATTGTAGATACTGTTTCTAATATAAATGTATCCTCATTTGGTCAGTTTAAAGTCTTACGTGTACCGGGACATACTTTAGATCATGTTGCCTATTACCATGATTCAGGGATATTATTTTGTGGTGATACGCTTTTTTCAGCGGGATGCGGTCGTGTATTTGAGGGAACA
>JAJNDI010000028.1 GCA_021156325.1 Gammaproteobacteria bacterium | reverse complement strand
CTTGATAGCGCCGGTGGCGATGGAAGAAGGGTTACGCTTTGCTATCCGCGAAGGCGGGCGCACAGTGGGTGCCGGTGTCGTTGCGAAAATTGTGGAATAGAGTAAAACTATGAGTACAGCAGCAGTAAAAAGTACAGCAGCAGTTAAAAAAGCCGTCGCCGCTAAAAAGCAGCGTATTCGCATTCAGCTGCACGCCTTCGATCATCGTTTGATCGATGTCGCAACGCATGAAATTGTCGAAACCGCCAAGCGGACAGGTGCATTGGTCAAAGGGCCTATTCCTTTGCCGACCCGGATCGAAAAGTACACGATCTTGATTTCGCCCCATGTTAATAAAGATGCGCGTGATCAATATGAAATTCGTCAATACAAACGCTTGGTTGATATTATTGAACCAACGGATAAAACAGTTGATGCCTTGATGCGCCTTGATTTGGCGGCAGGTGTTGATGTGAGAATCAGTTTGGATAGTTTGGAGCAGTAAGCAAATGACAATCGGACTCATCGGCAGCAAAGTCGGTATGACGCGCGTATTTACCGAAGACGGGGTTTCTATTCCTGTGACGGTATTACATGTTCAACCGAACATGGTAACGCAGATCAAAACTATAGATAATGATGGTTACGATGCGATCCAAGTCACCACCGGTACGCGTCGTGCTTCACGTATTACCAAGCCGGCTGCAGGCCATGTGCGTAAAGCAGGCGTTGCTCAGGGCAGAACGTTAAAAGAATTCAGACTGAGTGCCGAAGAATCATCCCGTGTAGGTGAGAATGCGCCGGCTGAAAATGCGATTAAATTAGGCACTGAATTGACGTTATCGGCGTTATTTACGGTAGGTCAATCTATTGATGTGACAGGGACCAGTAAAGGTAAAGGTTTTGCAGGAACGGTGAAACGTCATAATTTCAGAACACAAGATGCGACCCATGGTAATTCATTGTCGCACCGTGTGCCGGGATCTACTGGCCAAAACCAAACGCCGGGACGGGTCTTTAAAGGTAAAAAAATGGCAGGACATCTGGGTGACGAACGTGTAAGTGTGCAAAGCCTGGAAGTCGTTCGAATCGATATTGAACGCAACCTCTTGTTGGTCAAAGGCGCTGTGCCTGGAGCCCCCGGAGGCGATGTGATGATAAAACCAGCAGTGAAAGCAAAAACAAAAACGACCACTGCTTAAGAGGAGACAAGATCATGGAGCTTGCAATTACCGTTGCGGGACAAACTAAAAATACTGGCACCTTAACCGTGTCGGATGCCAACTTTGCGCGTAAATTTAACGAAAGTCTGGTTCACCAAGTGGTAACAGCCTATATGGCTTATGCCCGGGCAGGAACTCATGCTCAAAAAAATCGTTCTGCAGTAAGAGGCGGCGGTAAAAAACCGTGGCGCCAAAAAGGCACAGGCCAAGCGCGTGCCGGGACTATCCGAAGCCCTTTATGGCGTGGCGGCGGTGTTACTTTTGCAGCAACGACTCAGGATTATTCTCAAAAGGTCAACAAAAAAATGTATCGCCAGGCGATCCGCTCTATTTTATCAGAGCTGTTACGCCAGGAACGCTTAATTGTTGTCGATTCGCTGGAAGTGGCAGAATGCAAAACCAAAGCGATGCTTGTTTTGCTCGATAAATTAGGATTAGTGAATAAACCCACTTTAATAGTGACGGAAGCGTTGGATGACAAATTATATTTGGCAGGGCGCAATCTGCATTATATATTAATGACTGATGTACTGGGTATAAACCCTGTTAATTTGGTAGGTTATGAAAAAGTGGTGATGACTAAAGCAGCGGTTGCGCTCTTAGAGGAGAGATTATCATGAATCAAGATCGCTTGATGACGCTGTTACATTCGCCGCAGGTTTCTGAGAAATCAACGCTGTCTGCTGATAAAAACAGGACGTATGTTTTTCGTGTTCAACAAGATACAAATAAACAAGAAATCAAAAAAGCCGTTGAATTGATGTTTGATGTGAAAGTGAAATCGGTTAATGTGTTAAATCAAGTCGGTAAGGAAAAACGCTTTTCAGGGCGTTTGGGCCGTCAATCCGGCTATAAAAAAGCGTATGTCACTTTGATGGAAGGCGCCGATATTCATTTTGGTGATGAGAAGGGGTAGTAGATGACAACACAGATTATTCAATCGAGACCCACGTCTCCGGGCCGCCGTTTTGTGGTGAGACTGCGTAATGATGAATTACATAAGGGACGTCCGGTTCCGAGCTTAACCAGTTCATTGAGTAAAACGGGCGGGCGTAATAATTTAGGCCGTATTACCACACGCCATCATGGCGGCGGACATAAGCGCTTGTATCGTCATATCGATTTCAAACGCTATGACAAAGACGGGATCAGCGCCAAGGTTGAGCGTATTGAATACGATCCTAACCGCAGCGCCAATATTGCTTTATTATTATATGCTGACGGCGAACGCCGCTACATTATTGCGCCGGAAGGTGTGAAAGCAGGCCAGCAATTGTTATCTGGCAATGAAGCGCCTATTAAAGCCGGTAATTGCTTACCACTAAAACGTATTCCAGTGGGTACCGTCATTCACTGTATCGAATTAAAACCCTTAAAAGGGGCGCAGTTAGCCCGCAGTGCAGGTGCTTCTGTGCAATTGGTCGCACGCGAAGGCGTACACGCGACAATACGGCTGCGTTCAGGGGAAATGCGTAAAGTTTTATCCGATTGCCGTGCAACGATCGGCGTTGTGGGTAACAGTGAACATAATTTGCGGGTTATTGGTAAAGCGGGTGCAACGCGTTGGAGCGGACGCCGCCCAACGGTGCGTGGTGTGGCGATGAATCCTGTCGATCACCCTCATGGCGGTGGTGAAGGCCGTACTTCAGCAGGCCGTCATCCTGTGACGCCGTGGGGTGTTGGAACCAAAGGGTTTAAAACACGTAAAAACAAGCGTACAACCAGCATGATTGTGCGCAGACGCAGCAAGAAGAATTAAGCAGGGGTATTAAAACGTGGCACGTTCATTAAAGAAAGGACCGTTTGTCGATTTGCACTTGTACAAAAAAGTAGAAGAAGCGAGTCGTACTAACAGTAACAAACCGATCAAGACCTGGTCTCGTCGTTCGATGATCATTCCGATGATGGTTGCCTTGAAGATCATGGTACACAATGGCCGCCAAATGGTGCCGTTGTTGATTACTGAAAATATGGTTGGTCATAAACTCGGTGAGTTTGCACCTACCCGTACATTTAAAGGGCACCCGACGGATAAGAAAGTATCGGCGCCGGTAGTAAAGAAAGATTAAAGAGTTAAGCAAAGAGGTCACATAAAATGGATACAGTATCAGCAAAATTACGCTTTGTTCGCTTGTCAGCACAGAAAGCGCGTCTGGTTGCTGATCAAGTACGCGGATTACCTGTCGGTAAGGCGCTTGATCTCTTAAATCATAGTCCCAAGCGTGCAGCCAAAGTCATTAAAAAAGTGTTGGATTCTGCTATTGCCAATGCTGAACATAACTTTGACTTTGATGTAGATGATTTGAAAGTAAATACGATTATGGTCGATCAGGGACCAACGTATAAACGCATTGAACCGCGTGCAAAAGGGCGAGCTTGTCGTATTTTAAAACCGACCAGTCATGTGACTGTCAAAGTCGGTTCGGTAGAGGAGTAAATTATGGGTCAGAAAGTACACCCAACCGGTATGCGTCTTGGCATTATCCGCGACTGGTCATCCAAATGGTATGCCAGCAAACGCGATTTTGCGAAGATTTTAAATGAAGATATCCGTGTGCGTCGTCATATTGAGAAAACACTGGAACAAGCGTTGGTCAGTCACGTGAAGATAGAACGTCCTGCACGCAATGCGCGCATTACGATTTATGCAGCGCGTCCGGGTGTGGTAATTGGTAAAAAGGGTGGCGATATTGAAGTCTTACGCGCCCAAGTGAGCCGTATGATGGGAGTGCCTGTACACATCGATATCAAAGAAGTCCGTAAACCTGAATTAAATGCAATTTTAGTGGCTACCAGTATTGCCCAACAGTTGGAACGCCGTGTGATGTTTCGCCGGGCGATGAAACGGGCAGTAAGTACCGCATTACGTTTGGGTGCAGAAGGGATCAAAATCAATGTGTCTGGCCGTTTGGGCGGGGCCGAAATTGCCCGTGCTGAATGGTATCGTGAAGGACGGGTGCCTTTGCATACTTTTCGCGCCGATATCGATTATGGTTTGGCAGAAGCCAAGACAACCTATGGGGTGATTGGTGTTAAGGTCTGGATCTTCAAAGGAGAAGTCCTCGATCGTAACAACTATCAAAGAGAAGAACAGCAAAGCGGCAGCACAGGCCCATCAGCTGCTGAAGCAGCGAGCGCTTAATCGAGGTAGAAGATGTTACAACCCAAACGCACCAAATTCAGAAAACAACAGAAAGGCCGTAACCGCGGCATGGCGCTGCGCGGCAGTGCAGTGAGTTTTGGCGATTTTGGTTTGAAAGCGTTGGGTCGCGGCCGTTTGACATCCCGTCAATTGGAAGCGGCTCGCCGAGCAGTTTCTCGTGCTATCAAGCGCGGTGGAAAGATGTGGATCCGGGTTTTTCCTGATAAACCGATCACTAAAAAACCGCTGGAAGTTCGTCAAGGTAAAGGTAAAGGCAGCGTAGAATATTGGGTCGCACTCGTACAACCGGGGCGTGTATTGTTTGAATTAGAGGGGATTCCCGAAGAAGTGGCGCGTGAAGCCTTTGACAGGGCAGCCTCCAAACTTCCTTTTAAAACCTCTTTTGTAGCGCGGACGGTGATGTAATGAAAGTAAAAGCAGTTGAATTACGTAAAAAATCGCTCATAGAATTGCGTCAAGAAATGCAAGCTCTGTTGCGCGAACAATTTAATCTTCGGATGCAGCGCGGTGCAGGCTCTGCGGTACGTACTCACTTATTTAAAACAGTACGCCGTAACATTGCCCGGATTAATACGCTCTTGCAAGAAAAGCAAACAACAGAAGGTAAACCATCATGATGGCAGAAGCGAAAAAAGAGCGGACTCTGACGGGGGTTGTGGTAAGTGATGCCATGAATAAAACCATTGTAGTTCAAGTAGAACGCCGCGTGAAGCACCCTTTTTACGGGAAAGTGACACGTCGTTTTTCCAAATTACATGCCCATGATGAAAAGAATGAATGCCACACTGGAGATATTGTGGTGATTTCTGCAACGCGCCCGTTATCAAAGCTAAAGCGCTGGCGTTTGGTAGAGTGTAAATCTCATCAAACAGCGGGGCTTGAAGAATTAAAAGACGAGGGATTGTAAAAATCCCCGTCCCCCTTTTAAAAAGGGGGTAAAGAAGTTATAATATACACCCCATTTTGGGTGCAAGAGACAAATGGAGATATAGACATGATTCAAATGGGCAGCAAGCTCACCGTAGCTGATAACAGCGGCGCGCGCGTGGTGGAATGCATCAAAGTGATTGGCGGATCCAAACGCCGTTATGCCCATGTGGGTGATGTGATCAAAGTCGCTATCAAAGAAGCGATCCCCCGCAGTAAAGTGAATAAAGGCGATGTTGCTGATGCGGTGGTGGTGCGTACCCGATCAGGCGTTCGCCGCCAGGATGGGTCTCTTATCCGCTTTGATGGAAATGCAGCGGTCTTGATTAATGCCCAGATGCAGCCGGTGGGAACACGGATCTTCGGACCCGTCACCCGTGAATTACGGGAACGTTTTATGCGTATTATTTCATTGGCGCCAGAAGTATTGTAAAGAGGATATGTACAAATGATACGTAACAAGTATCGCATCAAAAAAAGTGATGAAGTGATCGTCATAGCCGGACGTTCAAAAGGCGTACGCGGTAAAGTATTGCGGGTTTGTCCCGATGAACGGGTTTATGTGGAAGGGGCAAACATGGTTACCAAACATGTCAAACCCAATCCTAATGTGAATGAACCTGGCGGACGCAAACAGATGGAAGCCGCGATTCATATTTCTAATGTCGCTATTTTCAATCCTAAAACGAAAAAAGCAGACAGAGTGGGATATAAACATTTAGCAGACGGCAAGAAAGTACGTATTTTCCGCTCAACGGAAGAAGAAATCGAGATCTAATACAAGGTAAATGTTATGGTACGGTTTGAAACACTATATAAAACTCAATTACACAAGCAATTGGCTGAGCAATTGGGTCTTAATCCTATGGCAGTACCCAAGATCACCAAAGTGACCTTGAATATGGGGGTTGGCGAAGCTGTAGCGGATAAAAAAATTATGCAAGCAGCTGTTGAAAACATGACAGCGATCGCAGGCCAAAAGCCAGTGGTAACGCTGTCGCGTAAATCGATAGCGGGCTTCAAAATCCGTGATGGATGGCCCATTGGTTGCAAAGTAACACTTCGCGGTAAACGCATGTATGAATTTTTGGAACGTTTGATTTGTATCGCGATTCCTCGCGTGCGCGATTTTCGAGGTCTTAACCCCAAGTCTTTTGACGGCCGGGGTAATTACAGTTTGGGTCTGCGCGAGCAGATCGTGTTTCCTGAGATCGATTATGACAAGATCGATGCTATTCGCGGAATGGATATCACCATTACCACGAATGCAAGAAATGATGAGCACGCCAGAGCTTTATTGAGCGCGTTCGAATTTCCGTTTAAAAAAGAGGGTAATTAAAGAATGGCAAAAAAGTCGGTAGTGGCACGCAATAAACAACGTCAAGCGATTGTTGCAAAATACGCGAAACGTCGTGCTGAATTGAAAGAACAAGCGCATTCACTCGACGCTGAAGTGCGAATGAATGCCCTGACTGAATTGCAAAAATTGCCGCGTGATGCAAGCCCGGTACGTCTTCGCAACCGCTGCGAAATCACGGGTCGTCCCCGCGGAGTATATCGTCGTTTTGGCTTGTCGCGTATGAAATTGCGTGAATTCGCGATGAAAGGGGAAATTCCCG
The DNA here is from genome assembly GCA_021156325.1 of Gammaproteobacteria bacterium. Taxonomy (GTDB): domain Bacteria; phylum Pseudomonadota; class Gammaproteobacteria; order JAJFKG01; family JAJFKG01; genus JAJNDI01. The sequence goes on along the minus strand of JAJNDI010000028.1, from coordinate 12,077 downwards.
GTTTATTGAAGTCCAGTTGGTAAGGGTAAATAGGAAACGCTGTGCTCAAAGCGATTTGAGTTTAGGCAAGGCGGCAACAAAGCATAAATTTAAAGCGCGAAGAGCGTATGAATAAAGGTAGATGTTAAATGAGTATGCAAGATCCAATCGCTGATATGTTAGTTCGCATCAAGAATGCGCAAGCGATGTCTAAGCCAGAGGTGAGTATGGCAGCGTCCAGCGCAAAGACAGCGATTGCCACCGTATTAAAAGATGAAGGGTATATTAAAGATTTTTCTACTGAGGAAGTCGATGGCAAAGCCCAATTACAGATCACGTTGAAATATCACCAGGGTAGAGCCGTGATTTGGGAATTAAGACGCGTTAGCCGTCCGGGACTGCGGATTTACAAAACGTGTAAAGAACTTCCGCGGGTGATGGGCGGATTGGGGATTGCGATTCTCTCCACTCCAAAAGGAGTGATGTCTGATCATCTGGCGAGAAAACTGGGTGTTGGCGGCGAAGTGTTAGTGGAAGTAGCTTAGGGGTTATCTATGTCATTACGTGTAGCGAGCAAACCGATTACCGTGCCTAAAGGGGTTGAAGTGACGATCCACGGGCAGCACCTGAACATTAAAGGTTCCAAAGGAACCCTAACACACGATTTGCCTGAAGCGGTCAGTGTGGTACAAGAAGAAGACGGGACTTTACGTTTTTCTCTGCGTGCTGAAGAACAAGCCGCCATTGCTTTAGCCGGCACGATGCGGGCTTTGGTTAACAATAGTGTGCAAGGTGTAAGTGAAGGATTTCAACGCAAATTGGAATTACGCGGCGTTGGTTTTCGGGCACAGACGCAAGGCAGTGTATTGAATTTAACGGTAGGGTTTTCACACCCTGTTAAATTTACTATACCGCAGGGTATTACGATCGAAACCCCCAGCCAAACAGAAATTCTGGTCAAAGGGGCAGATAAACACATGGTAGGGCAAGTGGCCGCGAATATTCGCCGGGTACGCTCCCCGGATGCTTATAAAGGAAAAGGGATCCGCTTTGCGGGCGAAAAGATCACGTTGAAAGAAACGAAGAAGAAATAAAAAGAAAGAGAGAGGGTTAAGTTGCTGCAAAGCCACCCTCTCCCGCGTTGCGGCTTGCCCTCTCCCGCTGTGCGGGAGAGGGGGAAGAAAAATCCCCTCTCCCACGTTAGTGGGAGAGGGAGCCGCAGCGCCTTTGGCGCGTAGCGGCGGGAGAGGGCGCCCCGCAGGGTAAATACAGCGGAATAAGATAGAGGATCGATATGAATTTACGCAAACAAGCAAGACTTCGCCGCGCTAAGCGTTCTCGCAAAAAGATGCAGGAATTACGTGCTGTGCGCCTATCGGTACATCGTACGCCAAAACATATTTATGCGCAGGTGATCGATCCTGACGGTGCGGTATTGGCAATGGCATCCAGTCTGGAAAAAGCGCTGGCAACCCATGGTTATACCGGTAATATTGCCATGGCAAAACACATCGGACAGACGATTGCTGAACGGGCTAAAAAAGCAGGCATTACTCGCCTGGCTTTTGATCGCTCTGGCTTTCAATATCATGGCCGTGTTAAAGCGTTGGCAGATGCGGCACGTGAACACGGAATACAAATGTAAGGTATGAAAAAGCATGACAACATATGATGAATCCACCAAAAGTGACGGCCTGATTGAAAAGTTAGTGGCTGTCAATCGCACGGCAAAAGTGGTTAAAGGCGGCCGGATCTTTGGTTTTACTGCAACCGTTGTAGTCGGCGATGGTAAAGGCCGTATTGGCTATGGCCGCGGCAAAGCACGCGAAGTGCCGCCAGCGATTCAAAAAGCCATGGAGCAAGCCCGCCGTAATATGACACGGGTATTACTCAAAGGGACAACCCTTCATCATGGTGTTACTGCAAACCACGGCGCATCAATGGTGCACATGGAACCTGCTTCTGAAGGTACCGGTATTATTGCCGGCGGCGCTATGCGGGCAGTGTTTGAAGTATTAGGCGTTCACAATGTGCTGGCAAAATGTTTTGGTTCAACGAACCCCATGAATGTGGTATTAGCTACGTTAAAAGGCTTAAAAAGCATTTCTTCACCGGAAATGATTGCTGAAAAACGGGGTAAAGCGATTCATCAATTGTGGCATAAACAACCCAAGTCCAAACAAAACCAGCTTAGCGCGGAGTAAACCATGTCAGCCAAGAAAGCAGGAAAAACGATTACCGTGACTTTGATTAAAAGTCCTATTAGCACCTTACCGCGTCATCGCGATTGCGTCAAAGGTTTAGGGCTTCGTCGTTTACGCCATACGGTCGTTGTCGAAGACACACCGGCTATTCGCGGCATGATCAATAAAGTGTCTTATCTTCTTAACGTTCAGGAATCTTAAATTATGCATCTTAATACTATTAAACCTGCCGAGGGTTCTAAAAAACCGGCAAGACGTGTAGGCCGCGGCATTGGATCGGGTCTTGGCAAAACCTGCGGACGCGGACATAAAGGCCAAAAAGCCCGTTCGGGGGGGTATCATAAAGTCGGTTTTGAAGGCGGACAAATGCCTTTGCAGCGCCGCTTACCCAAATTTGGTTTTAACTCCTGGCGTGACAGGGTGAGTGCAGAAATCCGCTTAAGTGAAATTGAACCCATGAAAGCGAGTGAAATTACGCTGCAATCCCTTCATGCTGCCGGCGTGATTAACAGCCAGGTGCGCTTTGCCAAAGTGATACTCAAAGGGTCATTAACGCGTGCAGTGACGATTCGGGGTTTGCGTGTGACTAAAGGGGCGAAAGCGGCGATTGAAGCAGCTGGAGGCAAGATCGAAGACTGATGGCGACGACAGCAGCGGCAATAAACCCCCGTTCCGGTGGCGGCTTAAAGGAGTTAAAGCAACGTATATTCGTTGTGATTCTGGCTGTTATTGTATTTCGTATTGGGGCGCATATTACGATCCCGGGTTTAGATCCCCAGCGCCTGACGGATTTATTTTCGCAGCAACAAAATGGGATCATTGGTTTATTTAATTTATTTTCAGGCGGCGCATTGAGCCGCTTGAGTGTGTTTGCATTAGGGGTGATGCCTTATATTACCGCCTCCATCATGGTGCAATTATTAAGTGCAGTAGTACCTGCCTTAGAACAGTTAAAAAAAGAAGGAGAAGCTGGCAAGCGCAAGATCAATCAATACACGCGCTATGGCACTTTAGTGTTGGCAATTTTCCAAGCGTTTGGCATGTCAAAGCTCTTAGCTTCATCAGGGGCTGCTTTAGCGCCGGGGTTAGCGTATTATTTTACCTCTACCATCACATTGGCAACGGGGTGTTTGTTTTTGATGTGGCTTGGTGAACAAGTGACTGAGCGCGGAGTGGGTAACGGAATTTCCATTATCATTTTTGCGGGAATCGTCTCGGGTTTTCCAGGTGCCGTGGGCAATGTGCTGGAACAAGTCCGCGAAGGACAGATGTCAGTATTGATATTGCTGGTGGTAGTGCTGTTAGTGTTAGTCGTAACAGGTTTTGTCGTGTTTATGGAACGCGCGCAGCGTCGAATCACGGTGAATTATGCCAGACGCCAGCAAGGCCGCCGGATGTATGCAGCGCAAAGTTCTCATTTGCCGCTTAAGGTTAATATGGCAGGGGTGATCCCGCCGATTTTTGCCTCGAGCATTATTTTATTTCCGGCAACCCTCGCCAGTTTTTTTGGCCAGGGAACAAATTCAACCTGGTTGAACCAATTGAGCGCGGTTTTAGGTTACGGACAACCTTTGTATATGTTGATTTTATCCATGGGCATCGTGTTTTTCTGTTTTTTTTACACGGCGCTGGTATTTAATCCGCGGGATACGGCAGATAACTTGAAAAAATCGGGTGCGTTTATTCCAGGTTATCGGCCGGGTGAACAAACCGCACAATATATTGATGATGTGATGACACGTCTCACGTTAGTCGGGGCAGTGTATCTAGTGGCAGTCTCGTTGCTGCCAGAGTTTATGTCGCAATTGTGGCATGTACCGTTTTATTTTGGCGGCACCTCTTTGTTGATTGTTGTCGTGGTAGTGATGGATTTTATGGCGCAAGTACAAGCGCATTTAATGTCGCACCAATATGAATCCTTGATGCGTAAACAAGGCGGCAAGGGCCAGAAGAGTATGGGCGGTTTATTACGTTAATAAATGTGCAAGCCTCTACTTCCCTTCTGCCGCGAAGCGGGAGAGAGTGCCGCAGCAGCGCCTTTGGCGCGTGGCGGGAGAGGATGCAGCGTGGTGAAGATTTCATGAGGATAAATAAATGAAAGTCAGAGCATCAGTCAAAAAGATTTGCCGTAAATGCAAGGTGGTTAAGCGCCGGGGCGTGGTACGGGTGATTTGTGAAGAAAAGCGGCATAAACAGCGTCAGGGGTAGTCTGTAAAAATCGTTGCTTTTTAGGAGCAATGAAGATATCCTTGTCCTCTTTTGTAGTCGGCTCGAGAATTTATTGAACAGTTAAACAATATTACAGTGGGGTTAAACGATGGCACGTATTGCGGGTGTCAATATTCCAGATCAAAAACATCTTGTTATCTCCTTGACGTATGTCTATGGGATAGGTCGTCCAACGGCTAAGGCCATTTGTATGCGCCTGGGTGTCGATCCGGCAACCAAAGTGAGTGAATTGGCAGAAGATGTACTCGATAAAATTCGGGGTGAAATTGCCAAACTCAAGGTAGAAGGCGATTTAAGACGTGAAGTGGGGATGCACATCAAGCGCTTAATGGATTTAGGTTGTTACCGCGGGATCCGTCATCGCCGTAATTTACCCGTTCGCGGCCAGCGTACCCGTACGAATGCACAAACACGCCGTATGCGGCGCAAGAAGAGTTAATTTAAAGTTATTTAAAATAGGAATTTGACAGCATGGCACAAGCAAACCCGAAGGCAAAAACAACACGCAAAAAGACCAAACGCGTTGTCGCAGATGGTATTGCGCATATATTTGCTTCTTTCAACAACACGATTGTGACGTTAACCGATCGCTTGGGTAATACCTTAACGTGGTCGAGTGCCGCCAAATGCGGATTTAAAGGTTCCCGTAAAAGCACCCCTTTTGCAGCGCAGGTAGCAGCAGAAGAAGCGGGTAAAGCGGCTGTTGAGCAATATGGGTTAAAAAGTGTTGATGTTAAAGTCAAAGGTCCCGGCCCTGGCCGTGAATCTTCTGTTCGTGCACTCCATTCTGCGGGTTTACGCGTGACTAGCATTGAAGATGTCACCGGTACGCCGTTTAATGGCTGCCGCCCGCCCAAAAGACGACGTGTGTAATTCTCAAAGGAGCATAGCATGGCAAGATATTTAGGTTCCAAATGTAAGTTAGCCCGTCGTGAAGGGATTGATCTCGATCTCAAAAGCGGTATTCGGGCTATTGATTCCAAATGTAAATTAACGGTTAAACCGGGTCAACATGGTTTGCGCGCTGGCCGCAGCACCGAATATGGTAATCAGCTGCGGGCAAAACAAACCCTTCGCCGCTATTATGGTGTTTTAGAACGTCAGTTCCATAACTATTTTGAAAAAGCAGCGAGAAAAGTCGGATCTACAGGTGAAAATTTATTGACGATGCTGGAATCTCGCTTGGATAATGTCGTATATCGTATGGGTTTTGCTTCAACACGCGCTGAAGCACGGCAATTGGTATCGCACAGAGCGGTGATAGTCAATGGCCGTTGTGTGAATATTCCTTCTTATCAGGTTTCAGCAGATGATGTCATCACGATAAGAGAAAAAGCCAAAAAACAATTGCGTGTGCAAGCGGCGCTTGAGATGGGCAGTGAGCGCGGTTTTCCAGACTGGTTACAAGTGGATGAAAAGAAAATGGAAGGCGTTTTCAAGCGTTCCCCTGATCGTAAAGATCTGCCTTCTTGGATGAATGAACAACTCGTTGTTGAGTTGTATTCAAAATAGTATTGAACTGATAGCGGAGAAGCATTCTATGGCTAATGTCACAGATTTTCTAACCCCTCGTGAAATTGATGTGCAAGTTATTAATCCTTGCCATGCCAAGATCACGCTGGAACCACTGGAGCGGGGTTTTGGTCATACGTTGGGGAATGCGCTTCGCCGTATTCTCTTATCTTCGATGCCAGGAGCCGCGATCACCGAAGTGGAAATCACCGGCGCGCAGCATGAATATTGCACTTTGGAAGGTGTACAAGAAGATGTAATCGACATCCTGCTTAACTTGAAAGGCGTTGCCGTGCGCATGCATAATCGTAAGGAAGCAACTCTGACCTTAAGTAAACAAGGACCATGCGTTGTTAAAGCCAGTGATATTCAATTAGATCACGATATTGAAATAGCAAACCCCGATCATGTGATTGCGACTCTGGGCGATAAAGGCCATTTGGAAATGCGCATTAAGGTAGAAATGGGGCGCGGTTATGTGCCTGCGACAGTGCGCAATCAACCCTCTTCTGATGAAGATTTTGTTCAAGAACGCCCGATTGGCTGCTTGCAATTGGATGCTTCTTTCAGTCCTGTACGCCGCGTCAGTTATGTCGTTGACAGTGCGCGCGTTGAGAACCGCACCGATTTAGACAAATTGATCATTGATTTGGAAACCGACGGTACGTTAAAACCAGAAGAAGCTATTCGCCGTTCAGCGACTATTCTTCAGCAGCAATTGGCCGTATTTGTAGATTTACAAGGACAAGCGGCGTTAGGCGGTTCAAACAGCCGTCATCATATTGCGCCGATTTTATTACAGCCAGTAGATGATTTGGAATTAACCGTGCGTTCGGCTAATTGTTTGAAAGCGGAAAATATTTTATACATTGGTGATTTGGTTCAGCATACTGAATCTGAATTGTTAAAAACCCCGAATCTGGGTAAAAAATCATTGATGGAAATTAAAGATGTCTTATCAATGCATTCCTTAATGCTGGGAATGCGTTTGGAAAGCTGGCCTCCAGCGGGTTTGCACGATAAGAAGTAATACAATTTTATTGAAAAGGTGCTGTTATGCGTCATCAAAATTCAGGTCGTAAGTTAAACAAAGGATCACCCCATCGCAAGGCGATGTTTCAAAACATGTCGAAGTCTTTATTTGAGCATGAGTTGATCAAAACCACACTGCCTAAAGCAAAAGACTTAAGGCGCGTGGCAGAACCTTTAATTACGCTTGCCAAAGAAGATAACGTTTCTAACCGCCGTTTGGCTTTTTCCCGTCTTCGTGACAAAGCCATGGTTGCGAAATTATTTACTGATTTAGGGCCTCATTACGCCGCCCGCCCCGGCGGTTATATTCGCATTCTTAAATGTGGTTTTCGTACCAATGATTCTGCGCCGATGGCGTATGTACAATTGGTCGATCGGACTGCCGCTGAAGATAAATAAATTTTCCCTTGCCTGTAATTTGCCCCCTTTGAAAAAGGGGGTGAAATATCCATGCTCGACCGTATCTTCTTGATAAATAATTCATTTTTTGCAGCGAAAGCAGGCTGTTAAAGGGGCATTTCTTCATATTTCCTTAAGCTAAGCCTGCGATAATAGGACTGTATCGTAATAAGGGGATATGCAATGGCTCAGACTATATTACCTCCAGAGGAAAAGAATCTCAAAGATTTGCAAGAGCAAATTCGTGACGCTTATCATTCTAGTAAAGCAGATAAAGACGCTCAAGCTCAATCTAGCGAAGTCGATAAGGCCATTCACCAGACTATTTTTAAAAACGTCAGACAATTATTAAGCAGCTATCAAAAAGGCAAGCTTAACAAAAAAGCGTTTTTAGGGCTATTAGAACTGATTACAGATGAACGAATCGACGATAATATCAAACAAGACATTCAAGAAATATGCTACCGCGTTGCTATACACTTCAAACCAGCGAAAGGAAACAAGCACGATTGGTTAAAGGAAAAAAGAAAAGAATTATTAACTGCTATAGAAAGCCAGGTTAAAGAAGAACACACAGTAGCGCTGAAAGTTGAGAAAAGTGATTCGGAAGATGAAGGCATCGTTGAGGGAGTAGTTGATCTTGAGCCACAGCCTCTATCTGAAAAAGAAGCTGAGAAATCGAAAGCGGTAAACACCCCCACGCCCCAGCAAACTTATATTTTGGATAATGCTGAAGATCAATTAAAGCCTGAGCAGCTTGAGGCAGCGCTTGGAAAAGCAGCTCTTCGCCTCTTTGGGCTTTATGAAGATTGTGCAGGAAATATTGACAAACATAAGGATCTTTATCACGGCAGCGCATTGCTAAAACAGCTTTTTGCCAATGTTAAGAAATTAAAAGATTTAATTCTATGCGAAGATGAAGAACAGATCAAAAAGTGGAATGATTTTTTAAATTCGGCTAGCCAAAAAGAATTGGAAAATATGCGTTCTGTCTTGAGAGAAAAGAGAGACATTATTAACAAAATTCTTGCTCTTCAAAATAGAGGGTATCAAAGTGCATTTTTTGAGGGATATTATGGGGCTGGCGACTCACCTGCCGTATTAACAGCTATTCTTATGGATGAAGTAAAAGAGAAGATATCGGTGCTCGAAACAAGATTGGAAGCATTAAAAATCATTGCGGCTGAACAGGAAGAAGCAGCATATCCCGATAATGCTATTATTGTCAGAATTTATCACAATACTGATATAAGAATAGCGGCAAAACGCAGGATACTGGGCATGGATAGCAGCGGTCACGCCAGTATTGAAGTAAGACAAAAAGGAAAACCTTCTCTTTATATCAGTGTTTATCCAGAAGATGACAGCCGTTCCGAAAGAACTTTTATTGAAAGAGCAATACATGCTCCAAGTGACGCACCCAAAAGTGCTGCTGTAATGGTGGATCCCAAGATGGATAGCCGTAGAAGAGACTACCCCCATTTTCAGCTGATCCTTATTTCTGAAGGCAATGATATTGATATTGGTGCAGCTTACCATTATGCAGAGTGCTTTCTGGCCAACTTGGAAGGTTCCGGAAAAGATGGCATAAAAATCATGAAAGAACGGAATTTCCGTGCCAATACACAGAATTGTTCATTTTATCCTTATCAAGTATTGCGTGCGGGTATGGGATTACCTATAGAGAAAGAAACGCCAAACAGATTAACACCTCCTATGACGCCTGGCAAATTATATGATTTAGCAGAGTTGATTGCTTCGACGGGGGAGGGTAATCAAGCACTTTCTCGTAAAGATATCAGGATTAAATTTGCGATAAGCCAGCTTGACAATATTTTAGACGGATATAAAACCAGCAAAGATCCAGCTTCGAGCTTAGAACTTATTATAAGCCATTTAGAAAAGCTGATTGAGAATATCGAATTTTTCCGTGGAAATGATGACTATGATATTCTTATACAGGTTATCGAAGCATCAGAAGGCATGCCTGTTTCTCAACAATACCCGCAAATAATAAAAGATAGGGTTATCGCTATACTTAAACAATTAAAAGCAGATTTGAAAACACCCGAACACTATTCTAATCCAGCATCTTATTTTTATACCTGTTTACAAGCAGAGACTAGCAGTCTGACAAAACAAACTCCACCTTATCCGGAAATATCGGGTTTGGGTGTTTACTTTCCTGCTAATGTTGAGTATGAAAAGGAAAAAGCGTTTTTAGAAGAGAATGGATTATTGAAGGCAATAGCTGTGTTGTTAAATCCTAATCATTTCAATATGAGATCTGAGCATGGCATTAATAGAACCCGGCTTGAGAATATGATTGAAATTATCGCTAAGACACCGAATAAAACGGAAAGTAGAGCGCTGGCAGCATTCAAGGCTATCTATAGAATTTACCAAGAAGGTAAAAAGATAAATTCTCAGCATGGCTCTGAAAGATTAGAAGCAATCCAAAGATTATTTGAATATTTGGATAAGGTAAAAGATCGTTTTGATAGCTCTCACTATCGTAATGCTATTAATGTAACGAAAAATGCCTTAATACAAACGAGAAGTCTCTGTGTTAAACAAGACTATTTCAGTGACAATCAATTAATAAGACCTCTGTTTGGAGACAGCATTCTATATCGGAATTTTGGAGACGATATGAAAGAAATGCCGCAAAAATTGATGGAATTAATTCGTACCGATTCGTCAGCGAAAGAACAATATAAGAGAAACTACACAGATACTCACTTTAAAAGCAAACCGAACCGCTTTAATTTATTTAAACGAGCAGAGCGTGCAGAAATCATAGAGATAGAAGTGCAAAACAGAGTTTTAAATATCATGCAGAATGACGGCTTAACGCTAGATGGGAAACATAAAGCTATTAGATCTTGCATTAACGAGAAAAAACCATGGAATGTGCTTTGGTTAAATTCTCGTATCATAGAACGTTATCAAATACTGGAAGCAAAATCTTTAAGCGCTTCTGTAATGACGGCGTTTTATAATGGAGAAACTTCTACTGAACAAGCTATTGAGCGTTTAGGGCAAATTCATAAATCAGTTAGCGTTAGTCAAGCCTGTGAAAACCAAATTAAGCAACTAAGGCAAAGTCTAATTCATCTTCATGCTGGTCTTCAAGCAAATGTTAAAAAACCAGCAAATGTACCTGTGGTTGCAGAGAGCTTGACTCCTAAGCCAGCACCTTCACCAAATAGCAACGCTGAGGCTAAAACACTAAGCGAAGTAGCGAGCAGAGTATGGAATGAGCGCAGTAGTAGTTCTCTAAATGAAAACAGGATAGAATCTGTAGATCCTGCCTTGGCTATAGGAGGCATGCCTAGTCTCTAATAAGGAATTTTTAGCACACTATAAGGATATAGAATATGGTTGATCTAACAATAGAAGCAATAGATAAACAAATCACTTTGGTTCAACAAACCCATAATCGCGTTATTCAAGATATTAATTATCGTATAGACAAAGATAAAATACGTTATCAGAATTTAACAGGGAAATATCTTGAAAATATAGAAGATTTCGTTTTAATAATGACAGCCTATTTTGCTTATATGCATGTGCCGCAAGAGCATTATAATTTAATATTAAAGACATTTAAGCATGATATGCTAGCGCTGAAACGGGATTGTGGCGATGAAAAAACGCCTGGAATTCTCGATAAAGATTTAAGCAATTATTTTGGACCGATACCCTTACCGAGCGAGCTCATGTTTTTTTCGATCAAAGAAACTGTCAATAAAATTAATCTGCCTCAAGCTGCCGATAACAATCAGGATGCTGTTCAGTTAAAGCAAAAGATACAAAACTATAATGCAGCACTTGAATCTCTAACAGATAAAATGAACAGGCGTACGATTTATCTTCATCCAGTCAAAGCGATGGAAGCAATTCCAGAAGAATCTTCTGGTTGTTTTGTGATGTGAAATAATGTAGTTTTTTCTAAACCCACTTTTTCTCTTCTTCATCGAGCCTGTCTTGCTGAATGGCTTCACGGATAGCGCTTAACAATCGATTCATGTAATAAACATTGTGGATCGTAATTGCTTGGCCGGCTAACATTTCTTTGGCTTTCAAGAGATGATGCAAGTAGCTTCGTGAGAAATATTGGCAAGTAGAACAAGCGCAGGTTTTATCGATAGGCGCTTCATCTTCTTTAAAACAAGCATTGCTTAAATTAATATGTTCTTTACCTTCAGCATTTTCTGCTTCATTTTCCCAATAATCGCGGCGAACTAATGCACCGCCATGGCGTGCCAAACGGGTAGGATGAACACAATCGAAAGTATCAATTCCATAGCGCACCCCGTTAAAAATATCCCGAATACCGCCGATGCCTAATAAATGAATAGGACGCTCGGGATTTAGGAAAGAAAGTGTTGTGCCGACAACCTCGTGCATTTGATCTTTGGTAGCACCCAGTGATCCGCCAACGGCTTGTCCAAAGAAAGGGTTGTCACTCACAAAACGCGCCGCTTCTCGGCGTAAATCAGGATACACGCCGCCTTGAACAATACCGTATAACGCTTGTTTGCCATTATCCTTTTGTTTAAAAGCATCCAGACTTCGCAGCGCCCACCGATGAGAAAGATGCATGGAGCGTTCAGTATACATTTTATCGACATGAAAAGGGGTGCATTCATCTAAAACCACGATTAAATCAGCCCCTAATTGACGTTGGATTTCGATCGATTTTTCTGGTGTTAACAG
>JAJNDI010000027.1 GCA_021156325.1 Gammaproteobacteria bacterium | reverse complement strand
TAGCCTTTATCAACGATGTATTCATAATCAGCACCGGCTGCTGTTTGGCCGTCCCATTCACGAACAGACCCTGTAATAAAATCGTAATTTAAATTTTCGTTCAATTGTTCCAAGGTGAATTTGATACGATTCTTATCGTTCAACGCCATACCAAACGTGCCATTCGCACGAAAAATATTAGGCCCGCCTTCCAATTCTACGGCAGCAGCTGTGCGGCTGCTGAGATCAGAAGCAATGTTAAAATCCGCCATGTAGCCCAATTCATCATCATATAAATTGGTGATGCTAATAGGGCCTAACCAGCCAAATTCACTCATCGAACTACCGCTTAAGTCTGTCAGGTTGTTACTGTAATGACGATGTGAAGGTTCTGCTTGCTGAGTGGAATTCATCATCTGGGTATCGGGATCCGTGCCTTGGCCCGATTGGACTTGTGAGATAGGAGTAGTTGAATCCGGATCAGTACTGGGGTTATTCGCTGCCCAGGCAAGATTGCTTAACTGAGCACCTAAACAAAATAATACAAACGTAAAAATGGATGTGCGGCGATAGATTGCCATAAAGCCCTCCTTAGATGCCGTAAGTTTTGGCATTTGTTGTTTATTAAAGTTGTAACAAAACGACGACACATAACTCTACTCTATATCTGCTCTTCTCTTCTTTTCGTTTTGAGTACATTGAGAGAAATCTGTGAACTTACGTATCATGAGGCATGCTGCAATTATTGTGAATAACTTAACACTGCAACTGTGTCCTTGTTCTGCGCGAAATTAACAGAAATTCCCTTAACGTTGAGTATTGTAATGAACCCCTTATTGAATTGTCAATAGAGTGTAATAATCAATCGAAGATGAATGTTAATTTTAGGAAAGACATGTCGAAGATAATTCCACTTTCCATCAATGAATTTCTACATCTGTAACAGCTTAACCATATGCGTGTAAGCTTAAGCTTACATAAACATCCGTTATTGCTCACAAACTTCTGGCAGAGTTTTTGCGGAAAAAGCATTGCGATACGATTGAATGGTCTGCCAATCTTCCCACGCTTTTCGTTTGTCCCGAGGGTTACGCAATAAATAAGCCGGATGATAAGTCACTAAGAGCGGCCGTTTAGCCGCTTTGTATTCTAACTTTCGCCCACGCAAACGAGTTAAAGGTTCTGTACTTTCCAATAAAAAATGCGCCGCAATGCGTCCTAACGCAACAATTAATTTAGGCTGTATCAATTGAATTTGTTCTAACAAATAAGGTGTACAGGTGGCAACTTCTAACGGTTGTGGATCACGATTGTTAGGCGGTCTGCATTTTAAAATATTCGCGATAAAAACATCTTTGCGCTCTAAATCAATCGCTGCCAGCATCGCTGTGAGTAATTGCCCTGCTCTGCCGACAAAAGGTTCTCCTTGACGGTCTTCATGAAAACCAGGTGCTTCTCCTACCAATAAAATATCGGCTTTTTGATTGCCTACCCCAAATACGGTTTGTGTACGGCCTTTGGCAAGCCCGCAGGCTTGACAGCCCGCCACACGAGAACGCAGGAGAGACCATTGATCGCCGCAATCTGATGAAGTCGAAACAGCAGCCGTCTCCGAAAGCTGCAAAGCGGTCGTTTTGCGCTCTGTCCACACCTCTATCCCCATGAGCGCTAATTGCGCTTCCCGGCTTAAGCCGGTGATTTTATTCAAACTTGACATGGTATAATGCTTCTGTAATGTTAAAAGATTGCTTTTTAATGCCAATTGGCTATGATTGTCCACCCCCGGTATGGGTCATGATTTTACCATACCCTGATTAAATAATGATATATAAAGGTTAATAAAGGTGTTTTAATGTCTAATACTATCACTTCCATCCGCATCGCCATGGCACAAGTCAACTTTCTGGTTGGCGATATTGAAGACAATGCTGATAAGGTCATCGCAGCGGCTCTCAAAGCGCGCGATGTCTTAAAAGCCGATGTGGTCATATTTCCTGAATTGACTTTAACCGCTTATCCTCCTGAAGATTTGCTGCTGCGCTCAGGTTTATATACCCGTTTGGAGTTAGCCTTTGAAAAAATCAAAAAAGCGGTTCAGGGTATTAAAATGGTTATTGGTTATCCTGAAAAAAGCAGTGTGGGATTATACAATTCAGCAGCCGTTATTGAAAACGGCCAGCAAATTGCAAATTACCGTAAACAACGTTTGCCAAACTATGGCGTATTCGATGAAAAACGTTATTTTATACCGGGCGACAGCCCATGCATTATTAATCTTAACGGCATCCCCACCGCCATTACTATTTGTGAAGACGTGTGGTTTCCAGAACCCACTGCCCAAGCCAAAGCAGCTGGCGCCAAACTGATGTTATGCTTAAATGCTTCGCCGTTTGACAGACACAAACCGTCTTATCGCTTGCAAATTTTGCGCGCCCGTGCCCAAGAAGGCGGTATGCCTATTGTCTATGTTCACTGGATGAGCGGACATGATGAACTTATCTTCGATGGCGGTTCATTGGTCGTGAATGCAGAAGGCGAAGTTTGTAAACAATTACCTTTCTTTGAAGAAGCGTTGGATGTGATTGAAATTACCCAGGATGAACAAGGAAAAATTACTGTTCCCCAAACAGAATTGCCTGCCCCTTATAGTGAAGAAGGGTTAATCTACAATGCGCTTGTTCTAGGAGTGCGCGATTATATTCGTAAAAACGGCTTTAAAGGCGCATTGGTAGCCGCTTCGGGCGGCATTGATTCTGCACTAACGCTTGCCATTGCTGTTGATGCCGTTGGCAAAGACAATGTCGAAGCGTGTTTAATGCCTTCAGAATATACATCTGAAATCAGCATGCAAGGCGCTATTGAAGAAGCTGAAGCATTGGGGATTGCCTATCAAACCATCTCTATCGATAAACCCTATCAGACTTTTTTAAATTGCCTTAAAAGTGAATTTAAAGATTTTCCCACTGATGTCACTGAAGAAAATCTGCAATCGCGCTGCCGCGGCGTTATTATCATGGCATTATCCAACAAAAAACATAAGCTGGTGTTAACCACGGGAAACAAAACTGAAATGGCCGTGGGATATGCCACTTTATACGGCGATATGGCAGGTGGTTTTGGCGTTTTAAAAGATGTATCGAAAACGATGGTTTATCGCTTGGCGCATTATCGTAACAGCATCAGCCGTGTTATTCCGCAAGTAGTGATCGAGCGTGCGCCCACTGCAGAATTGGCTCATGGTCAATGTGATCAAGACACGTTGCCGCCTTATGATGTCTTGGACAAAATTTTAGAACTCTATGTTGAAAAAGATGAAAGTGTTGAAACCATCGTCACGCAGGGCTTTGGTGAAAATTTAGTGCGTCATATCGTGTGTTTAGTCGATCGCAACGAATATAAACGGCGTCAGAGTGTGCCCGGTATTCGAATCACCCCGCGGGCTTTTGGCCGCGACAGGCGTTATCCGATTACCTCGGGTTTTTGGAATAAATATAAAGATCAGGTGAAAAAAGAGGACGATTATGGTTTCAGGCGTTCCAAAAGCAACGACTTCACCGCCGCCGCTCCCGCCTTCGGGACCTAAATCAATTACCCAATCCGCTGTTTTGATGACATCGAGATTATGTTCTATGACAATAATCGTATTGCCGTGATCCCGCAGCGTATGCAAGACTTTCAGCAATTGTTCTACATCGTGAAAATGTAATCCTGTCGTTGGTTCATCCAGTAAATATAAAGTATTTCCCGTATCCCGCTTCGACAATTCTCGTGCAAGCTTAATGCGCTGCGCTTCACCGCCAGATAAAGTCGTTGCGCTTTGGCCTAAGGTAATATAAGACAAGCCAACCTCTATCAAGGTTTGCAGCTTTCGGGCAACTGCTGGAATAGCGCTGAAAAAAGAGTGCGCTTCTTCAACGGTTAATTGCAATACTTCATGAATATTTTTGCCTTTGTATTTAACTTCTAACGTTTCACGGTTATAACGTTTACCTTTACACACATCACACAATACATAAATATCGGCTAAGAAGTGCATTTCAACTTTGATCAAACCATCGCCTTCACAGGCTTCGCAGCGACCGCCTTTAACATTAAAAGAGAAACGCCCTACTTGATAACCGCGTGATCTCGCTTCAGGGATGGCTGCAAATAATTCACGGATAGGGCCAAACATGCCTGTGTAAGTCGCTGGATTTGATCGAGGTGTGCGGCCAATCGGACTTTGATCAATATCAACAACTTTGTCAAACAAATCCAGACCCAGAATATTTTTATAAGGTGACGGTTTTAGTTCGGTTGCATCATTTAATTCACGAGCCGCAATAGGATATAAAGTGTCATTGATTAAAGTTGACTTACCCGATCCTGAAACGCCGGTAACACATGTCATTAAGCCTACCGGGATTGCCACATCGATATCTTTTAAGTTGTTTCCGCTGGCGCCCTGCAATCGTAATAGCCGTTTATTGTCAGGTGTTATCCGTTTGGCAGGCACTTTAATTTCACGTTTTTTAGAAAGAAATTGTCCGGTAATGGAATCCTTGGTCTTGAGAATTTGATTTAAATTACCTTCTGCCACGATGCGTCCCCCGTGTACGCCGGCTCCCGGGCCAATATCGATAATGTGATCAGCAGCCCGAATCGCCTCTTCATCATGTTCTACGACAATCACGGTATTACCCAAATCCCGCAAATGAATTAAAGTTGCGAGCAATCTGTCATTATCGCGTTGATGCAAACCGATAGAGGGTTCATCCAGGATATACATAACACCGACTAAGCCTGATCCAATCTGGCTTGCCAAGCGGATCCGCTGCGCTTCACCGCCGGATAATGTCTCGGCGCTGCGCTCAAGGGTTAAGTAATTTAAACCAACATCATTTAAAAAACGAAGCCTGTCTGCAATTTCTTTTTTAATTTTATCAGCAATTTCACCGCGCCTGCCGGGCAAGTGTAAATTTTCAAAAAAAGCGAGCGCTTTATCGATAGGCATTTTTACAAGGGTCGGCAACGTAGCACTATCTACAAATACAAAACGCGCTTCTTCACGAAGCCTGCTGCCCTGGCAATCTTCACAAGGCCTATGAGTTAAATATTTGGCAAGCACTTCGCGAACCGCATCGGAATCAGTTTCACGATAACGCCGCTCCATGCTCGGCATTACCCCTTCAAAGGCATGTTTTCGCGTCACTAATCGGGATTTGCCACGATAAGAAGGATAGCGAAATTCAATGATTTCATCACCCGATCCGTGCAACAGAATAGTCTGGATCTTTTTGGGTAAAGTATGATAAGGCGCTTCCATATCAAAATGATAATGCTTGGCAAGCGATGACAATAGATGAAAATAATAGAGATTACGCCGATCCCAGCCGCGGATGGCACCCTCGGCTAAACTTAAATCCGGATCGGTTAAAACTTTATCCGGATCAATAATCTGTTTTACGCCCAATCCATCACAGCCCGGGCAGGCTCCCATAGGGTTATTAAAAGAAAATAATCGCGGCGTTAATTCGGGCATACTGTAACCACATTGGTTACAAGCAAAATTAGCGGAAAATACTATCTCTTTCTCCGTATTTTCGACATTATCTAACAAAGCGACACTGGCAATGCCATTGGTTAATTGCAAAGCCGTTTCAAAAGAATCCGCCAAACGCTGCTGTAAATCAGCTCGAACTTTAATCCTGTCGACAATAATTTCAATGGTGTGTTTTTTATGTAAACTTAAAGCGGGTGCTTCATCTAATTCTACTAATTCTCCATTGATGCGTGCCCGCACAAATCCTTGTGCTGCCAAACTGGTTAGCAATTGCTGATGCTGGCCTTTTCTGTCTTGCACTACCGGCGCTAATAACATGATCTTCGTACCTTCCGGCAAACTCAATACGTGATCGACCATTTGGCTTACTGTTTGGGCTTGCAGTACGGTATTATGCACAGGACAATGCGGTTCGCCCACACGGGCGAATAAGACCCGAAGATAATCGTATATTTCCGTAATCGTTCCCACCGTTGATCGCGGATTATGCGATGTCGATTTTTGTTCGATAGAGATCGCAGGTGACAAGCCTTCTATCTGATCAACATCGGGTTTTTCCATCATCGATAAAAATTGCCGTGCATACGCTGATAATGATTCAACATACCGGCGCTGCCCTTCAGCATACAACGTATCAAAAGCAAGAGAAGATTTTCCGGAACCGGATAAACCGGTGATAACAATTAATTTATCTCGCGGTAATGTGAGATCAATATTTTTTAAATTGTGGGTGCGCGCACCCTGAATGCGGATGGTATCCATTATGCTGGCCTGAAGATTGTGTAGAACCTGCCAGTGTAAGTGATTTTTGCTTGATTTGCTACGCTCGCCGCTCCCTCTCCCGCGCCGCTTTGCGGCTTGCCCTCTCCCGCTTCGCGGGAGAGGGGGAAATTTGCATTTACTTAAGCATCTAAGCATACTCCCTATTTTTAATAAAGGCTTTGGTATCGTATGAAAACCCTTTCTATCAATGCCGGCGAAAAACGCGCAACCCTTTCACTTAGCCTCATCTTTGCCTTTAGAATGTTAGGGCTTTTCATGGTGTTGCCTGTTTTGTCGCTATATGCCCACAACCTGATTGGAGCAACGCCTGCTTTAATCGGCTTTGCCTTGGGATCTTATGGCTTAACTCAAGCTTGTCTTCAATTACCGCTAGGAATGCTTTCTGACAAAATCGGACGAAAGCGGGTTATTACAGGCGGGTTATTAGTATTTATCGCCGGCAGTATCGTCTGCGCGTTATCTCATACAATGGCAGGGTTGATCATGGGGCGTGCCTTGCAGGGAGCAGGCGCAATAGGCGCAACCCTTATCGCTTTTATTGCCGATCTGACGCGCGAAGAAACGCGTACTAAAGCCATGGCCATAGTAGGCGTTACTATCGGTTTATCATTTGCCATTGCAATGATTGCAGGTCCCGTGTTAAGCAGCCTCATAGGGGTTAGCGGGATCTTTTGGCTAACGGCTTTACTGGGACTTATCGGGATAGGGATCTTATTCACGCTTGTTCCAACGCCAACACATTGTGAGTTTCACCGCGATGTAGAAACATTGCCTGCTTTGTTAATCTCTACGATTAAAGATCTTCATTTAGTGCGCCTTTATGCGGGGATCTTTACGCTGCATGCTATTTTGACAGCCTCTTTCGTTGTGTTGCCCCCTTTATTACAAGAGGCTGCCGGCCTGGAGGCACATCGCCAATGGTTATTGTATTTACCTGTTTTGCTGCTGGCGTTTGTCAGCATGATCCCCTGTATCATTTTTGCTGAAAAATATCACCGCTTAAAACCTGTGTTTGTAAGCAGTGTTGCTCTCATTGCTTTATCGCAAGGGGCGTTGTGGGAATGGCATGGGCATTATCTTGGCGTAGCATTTTGTCTTTACGGCTTTTTCACCGCTTTTACTTTCCTGGAAGCAAGCCTTCCCTCGCTCGTTTCCAAAACAGCCCCGAGGGGAAGCAAAGGGACAGCGATGGGCGTTTATTCTACCGCGCAATTTTTAGGGATTTTTGCAGGCGGCAGTCTGGCCGGTTTATTATACGGCCGTTATGGGGCAAGCAGTGTATTTTTAATGTCCCTATTATTGGCCATTATCTGGCTTATCATTGCCATTAAGATGCCAGCCAGAGATAATACCCCTAGTAATCAACTCTCGTAAATGGAGAACCCAATCATGTCAAGCAGAGGTATCAACAAGGTTATTTTAGTAGGGAATCTGGGTGCTGATCCGGAAGTACGTTATATGCCAAGCGGCGATGCCGTAGCAAGCCTTAGTGTGGCCACCAGCGAAAGCTGGAAAGATAAAGCCACGGGCGAAGCGCAAGAGCGTACCGAATGGCATCGTGTGGTGTTATTCAAACGCTTGGGTGAAATCGCCGGTGAATATCTTCGCAAGGGTTCAAAAGTCTATATCGAAGGTAAATTACGCACCCGCAAATGGCAAGATCAATCCGGTCAAGACCGCTACACTACGGAGATTGTAGCCGATCAAATGCAAATGTTAGATAGCCGCACAGCAGGCCCGGGAGCCAGTAATATCTCAAGCGCACCCGGCAGCGCTAAACCGCACGATCTGTCTGAAACAGCCGTCCCTGCAGGCGATGACGGCTTTGATGATGATATTCCGTTTTAAAGTTGAGCATTCGTGTGATATAATTTTGAATTAATCAGGCTGTTGACCTTCGCTAGGCTGAGGTAGGATTCATTTATTTTTGAGTACCGAAGCGCAGCATATATCGTCAATATGTGAGCATCGGAACGGAGAAAATCAATGAATTACGCCCAGCATAGCAACAATAACAACAGGCCTAAAATTCGTTCCCTTCTGCTCGTGCTTCTATCTATCTTAATATTGTCTACAATGCTCCTCAGCAAAACTGCTTTTGCAGAAGAATCTACTGTCAGTCTTGCTCCAATGCTTGAAAAAATCATGCCGGCAGTGGTCAATATCTCTGCGCGCGGGATTGTCAACATTCCACCGGGACTCCGGGACAGATCTAATCCTCAAGAAGAGGAGGATAATAATGAAGATGATAATATGGTTCCGCCAGAGGAATCAGGTCCGGGTTATCCCAGCAAACGGCGTTTTGAAAGCATGGGCTCAGGTGTCATTATTGATGCCAATCACGGTTATATTTTAACAAACGCGCATTTGGTACGGGATACTAACGATATTACCGTCACCTTAAGCGATGGCCGCCGTCTAACCGCTCGCTTGATTGGGATCGACACCGCTTCTGATGTGGCAGTACTACACATCAAAGCCGATCGTTTGCAATCACTGCCTTTAGCCGATTCTGACAACGTGCGGGTAGGTGATTTTGTCGCTGCCATCGGTAATCCTTTTGGCTTAAAACAAACAGTCACTTCCGGTATTGTTTCGGGTCTTGAACGCAGCGATATCGGCATCGAAGGATATGAAGATTTTATTCAAACCGATGCGCCTATCAATCCCGGTAATTCTGGCGGTGCGCTAGTCGATCGCAGCGGTCGTTTAGTGGGAATTAATACGGCGATTTTAGCCCCGGGCGGCGGCAATATCGGGATCGGTTTTGCAATCCCCGTCAATATGGCGGTTGCTGTGATGAAGCAATTAGTAGAACACGGCCAAATCCAACGCGGCGTTGTCGGTGTGATGGTGCAAACCCTGACGCCTGAATTGGCTGACGGTTTTAAAGTCAGCGGTAAATCTGGCGCTTTGGTCACTGAAGTCAAAGCTTATTCTTCTGCTCAAGCTGCTAATTTAAAAGTCGGCGATATCATTACTTCCGTCAATAACAAATCCATTAGCAGCGCCAATCAGGTGCGTAATATCATCGGTCTTATGCCTATCGGCAATCAGATGCGGTTAACCGTACTGCGCGATGGTAAACCTTTAACTCTCTCTCCTAAAGTGATGGATCCCAAAGCCTATCAACAAGTGGCTGAACGCAATAATCCCTTTTTATTTGGAGCGATTTACAACGATTTTAATATCCATACTTCGAGCATGGGAGATATTCGGGGCATACAATTACTGCAGTTAACGGATGAATCGCCGCTGGCGCGTGCCAATTTGCATCCAGGCGATATTATTGTGGCCGTTAATGGCGAGCCTACACCGGATTATCCAGCGCTTCAAAAAATCGCGCAAAATACCCATGAAAAAACGTTAGTGGTACATGCGGTGAGAGCCGATGGACAAGCGTTTTATAAAGTGGTTAATCGATCGTAAGTTACTGTGTAGAATTCCCACTGCTGCCGCGCTTCCCTCTCCCGCGCTGCTGATGCAGCTTGCCCTCTCCCACGTCAGTGGGAGAGGGAGACGCGAAGCGGCGGGAGAGGGAAGCGCGCAGCAAGGATTTTATTCCGATTCATCAAAATAATGTGCAATCAACTCTTCAAGAGCAATGATGGCTTCATTTTCATCCCTTCCATCGGCGCTTAATAACAAAGAAGTTCCTTTGGCAGCACCTAAAGTCATCACACCCATAATACTTTTACCATCGACACTATGTCCTTCTCGTGTCAAGGTAATCTGACTCTGAAAGCGTGAAGCAACATTAACAAACTTCGTGGATGCACGCGCATGTAATCCTAATTTATTGATGATTGTCACGCATTTAGTAACCACAAGGCAACTCTTCCATTACGTGGTATGCTCTTGTTGATGGGTACAACCGCATACCCCCTCTTTACCCCCGCTGAGCGCTTTTTCAGCTAATTCCATCAGAGATAAAGCCGGGTAATTCATCACATGAATTAACATCGGCAGATTTAATCCGGCAATGACAGCTATTTTACTGGGGGTGATAACACGTTTTGCCACATTACAGGGCGTTGCTCCCAACATATCCGTTAAAATCAATACACCATCACCGGTATCCATTCGAGAAATCTGCTTGGCTAATTTAAGACTTAATTGATCGGGATCCGATCGATAGCTGACCATCAACGTGGCTACGGTGAGCGGTAACCGTCCTTCAAATGTCGTTTTTAAAATGTCGACTAAGGCTTTTCCGACTTTTTTATGGGTTATCAATAAAACACCGACACTCATTCTACCCTTAACCTTCTTCTTTTTTTAATTTTTTTCATCTATTTGTCCATCATCTTCATCACCGCCGATTAAACCAGGCAATGTATCATCGCGAGCTAAACTTTTACGTTCATGATCTAACACCAATTGATACAAGATTTGTTCATTTTCAGCTTTACGTAATTCCTCGCGCATCGCTTCATCACCAAACATACCGGCTACTTGCGACAAAACCCGCAAATGTTCACCTTGGGCGCCAACAGGCACTAAAAATCCAAAAAATAAGTCTACTTTTTGTTTATCCGGCGCATCATAATCAACAGGGTTAAGCAATTGCAGTAATACTGCAATCGGCTGTTCAATCCCATCGAAACGCACATGAGGTACAGCAACTCCCTGACCCATAGCTGTACTGCCTAAACGTTCGCGTGCAACAAAAGCGTCAAAGATATCACGTGATACAATATCAGATAATTCATTGGCACACATTTCACTGATTTTTTCAAGCACGCGCTTGCGGCTGTCAGCAGACACTTTTGCCAGACAACGGGCAGGAGATAAAATACGGCTTAATTGGGTTATCAAAATATTTACCGATGATGTTTCATTTTATCTTTATATTTTTTGACTTGGATGTCCAGTTTATCAATCATCAAATCAAGCGCTCTGTACATGTCGACATCTTCAGCCCTGGCATTCAAATCAATTCCTGACACATGAAGATTCGCTTCTACGCTGTGATGCGAATGCTTCTCAACGGTGAAGATGACTTTTACGCGGTCAATGGGCAATGAATGACGTTTGATTTTATCCAGTTTTTCAGTCGCTAAATCTCGCAAAGCCGGTAATATATCCACGCCGCGGCCGGTAAATTCAATATTCATGCGTTCCCCTTAAGGTTGACTATATTTTAATCAAACCAGAGTTTGTTGTATGAGCTATTATACCCAGCTCTTGCGCTCATTTGAAGCGGGGATCTGCAAACTTTCACGGTATTTCGCGACTGTCCTTCTGGCTACATTCAAACCCTGACTGGCCAATAGCTCCGCAAGCCTCGAATCGCTTAAGGGTTTTTGCCTGTCTTCAGCAGCAACGAATTTTTTAATGAGCGCACGAATAGCGGTAGAAGAACATTCACCGCCACCTTGTGTACTGACATGGCTTGAAAAGAAATATTTTAATTCGAAGATCCCGCGCGGCGTATGCATATATTTTTGGGTTGTGATACGCGATACAGTCGATTCATGCAAACCCATTTTTTCAGCAACATGATGCAATACCAAAGGTTTCATGGCTTCTTCACCTTGCTCAAAAAAAGCTTGTTGTGATTCCACAATACACTCTGCGACTTTTAACAATGTTTCATAGCGGCTTTGTATGCTCTTAATAAACCAACGCGCTTCATATAAATGATTACGCAGCAGCAGATTATCATTGGTTTTGTTGCCCCGCTCGATAAACCCCATATATTCTGAATTGATACGAAGCTTAGGGATAGTGTCTTCATTAATGAGCGCTACCCATTCATTACCCTGCTTCCTCACTAAGACATCAGGAGTAATATAATCCGGCTCAACAGCATTGACAGCATTGCCCGGCCTTGGATTTAATTTTTTGATAAGTTCCATTACTTGATTGAAAGCGATGTCTGATAAATCATACAAACGTTTAATTTTTCCATAATCGCGCTTACCCAGCAATTCTGTGTGATGCATAATGACGGCGGTAGCTTCTTGAAGATACGGCGTCTCTTTGGGCAGTTGACGCAGCTGCAACAATAAGCACTCACGCAGATTGCGAGCTGCGATGCCCGCAGGTTCAAAATTCTGGATCTGATGTAAGACTATCTCAATCTCTTCTAACCCAACTGCATACTGGGGCGGCACACTCTCCAGGAGATCGATAAGGCTGCCTTGTAAAAAACCATCTTCACGAATGGCATCGATGATAGCGGTTGCAATGATTTTATCGGTTTCAGTAAAAGGTGTAAGATTCATTTGCCAATAAAGATGATCACGCAAGGTCGTTTTGGTAGCTTGCGTATCTTCTATTTCCATAGCATAAAGATCCGATCGCTTTACTCGTGAAGCAACTTTGGTTTGTGAAGCATCAGAAAAAATAGAAAATTTATCTATTTCTGCCGATTTATCGGGAAGAACATCAGCAGCGCTTTGAGTTTCTGCTTTGGCATTATTATTTTCATCCATTTCCAGCATAATATTAGAGTCAAGAGTCTGCTGAACTACTTGATCCAATTCCAGGGTGGATAATTGCAGTAAACGGATAGCTTGCTGCAATTGTGGTGTGAGCGTCAGCTGCTGTCCCAGACGAAGCTGCAATCCTGGTTTCATGAATGCTATCCTTGCTTTTAATATCCTTCTTCCATTAAGTCTAATCGAAGATCGAGATCTGTAAACCAATAAAAGGTATTTTTATTTTCAAAAAAGCGTCAATTTTCTGACTATGTTTGGCAGTGATTTAATCAAAAAGGCCGGTTTTATTGATTAATCAATACTATAAGCTGAGGGGAGTTGATCGGGGGCTACTTCCACTTTGCAAATGATCTATTATTTTAAACATAAAGGGATTAAGGGCAATTGAAATTAAGGCGCCGGCAAAAATCAGATTCTGGCCTTGAAGGGGCAGTAATCCGAGCTTCACACCAACACTGCTTAAAATAAATGAAAACTCACCTATCTGTGCAAGGCTTGCAGCAACCGTCAGTGCCGTATTGAATGGATAACGCAAGACTACCACCAAACCGATTGCCGCCAGGGCTTTGCCTATTACAATGATAGCGACTACCGCAAGCACTTGCAGAGGTTGTTCTAAAACAATCATTGGATCACATAACATGCCGACAGAAACAAAAAACAATACCGCAAAAGCTTCTCGTAACGGTAAAGATTCTTCAGCAGCACGATGGCTGAATTCGGATTCTTGCATCACCATCCCGGCGAAAAAAGCACCCAGGGCAAACGATACGCCAAACAATAGAGACGCACCGTAAGCAATACCGACAGCTGTTGCAATAACACTTAGGGTGAATAATTCACGTGAACCCGTCATCGCAACATGGCGAAGCAGTTTGGGAAACAATCGGCGGCCGAATACAAACATCAAGCCAATAAACGTCAGTATTTTTAAAAGGGTAATAAGCAGTACATATCCCATTCCATAAGCACTTTGTGCACCTTGCTTAGCGCCAAACCAATCTGCAAACAAGGGTAATAAGACCAACACAAATACCATAGCCAAATCTTCTACGACAAGCCACCCCACGGCAATTTGTCCATTGAGAGAATTGATGGCATTCCGGGCTTCCAACGCTTGCAATAATACGACGGTACTGGCGACAGACAGTGCCAAGCCAAAGACCCATGCGCCGCTGAGAGTCCATCCCCAGCTTAATGCTAGCAGAGTGCCTAATATCGTTGCTATACTGAGCTGTATGACCGCACCCGGTATAGCAATTTTTCTCACTAACCATAAATCTTCCAGTGAAAAACGCAAACCCACCCCAAACATCAGCAGCATAATGCCGATTTCGGCAAGTTCGCTGGCTATTTGTGTATTGGCTACAAAACCGGGTGTAAAAGGCCCGATCACAATCCCTGCAAGCAAATAACCGACAAGGGGCGGCAGTCTGATCCGGGTTGCCATAAAGCCCAATATCAAGGCTAAACCCAAAGCGGAGGCCAGGGTGGTAATCAGCGGCAGCTCAGATAATGTTGTATCGATTAAAATAGGATTGTTCATGTATTCATACACTCATCTCTATATTCTAGACTTTCAGAAAATGTACACACTCTTTAAGCCAAAGCGCGAAGAGTGTTATAGATCAAATTCTTCACCGAGATATACATCTCTCACTTTTTTGTTAGCCAAAATAGTCTGGGGCGGCCCTTCGCAAATGAGCTGCCCTTCACTCACGATATAAGCACGTTCACAAATATCTAACGTTTCACGAACATTATGATCGGTAATCAAAACACCAATGCCTCTGTCTCGCAATTGTTGAATGATCTTTTTAATATCGACAACTGAAATAGGATCAACGCCTGCAAACGGTTCATCCAATAAGATAAATTTAGGTTCCGTTGCCAAAGCCCTGGCAATTTCTACACGCCGTCTCTCTCCGCCGGATAAACTTAACCCCATATTATTACGAAGGTGAGTCAGATGAAATTCTGCTAATAATTTTTCACAGGCAGCCGCCCGGTTGCGGCGCGATAAATCTGATCGCAATTCCAAAATTGCCATAATATTATCTTCAACAGATAATTTTCGAAAAACAGAGGCTTCCTGGGGAAGATAACTCACGCCTAATCTCGCCCGGCGATGCATGGATAATTGGCTGACATCTTTATCATCAATGAATAATTGCCCGCCATCGCTTAAGATAAGTCCTACGATCATGTAAAATGTGGTGGTTTTTCCAGCCCCGTTTGGTCCTAAAAGCCCCACAATCTCGCGGCTATGAATGTTTAACGAAACCCCTTTAACCACCATTCGGGATTTATAGGATTTTTGCAGATTAACAGCGCGTAAAGTTCCCATTCACTTACCTTAATTAAGGTTGTATTTCATATCGAGTGCGTACCTGAGATAAGAAATCCACTTCTCCGGACTCTAAATTGGCATTCATACCCCGCGCTGTCACCGTAGAGCCATCACTTTGCGTGATCTGGACAGCTTCTTTGGTTTTGGCAATACGGGTCTTAGGATAATAAGTTAGGGCTTCTGTTATAAATAACGTTGCCTGATTATTTTTACCTTCCTCTTGGTGAATTTTAACATGTCCCCACAAATAAAGCAGGTTTCCATTATCCCGTAATTCTCCCTGATCGGCTTTGATTGTCCACGGCGGTTTTTGCTCGCCTGATTTTAGGTGAGTATTTTCATTGGCCGTTAACACACCGCCCATATTGAGAGGATTATTGGCATTATCGTACAAGATACCATACGGAGCTTCGAGCGTTGTAATACCATTATTATAATGTTTTAATTCATCAGCATAAAAACGGCTCTTGAGCCGGCCTTGTCCATTCATTTGAGTAAACACCACGTGATGGGCATAGGCATCAGGAAGGCTATTGTCACTTTGCTGGAAAGTGAGCAAATCACTTTCATTGATTTGTACTACCAGCCACAGGCTAAAGCCAAGCATTACTATAAAACCTAATAAATAAGAAACCTTATTAGTTAAAGTCATGGTAACTGCCCGCCTGCGGCAAATCTGGCGTTTTTTAGTCTCTTCAAAATAGGGGGTAAGTCATTACAATTCATGTCAAGTATTGCTTTAATAGAACAGGCAATAATCCTTGCGCCGATAAAATGAGGTCACAGGCTTCGCGAGCAGCGCCTTCCCCGCCAGGGAGCGTTGTTTGCCAATGGGTATATTCAGCAATATAAGGTACCGCATTGGCAACCGTAATGCTTAAACCCACTTGGCGCAAGACGGGCAGATCAACAATATCATCTCCCATATAAGCTACCTCATCGTGCGTTAGATTGAGGATTTTAAGCAAGTCTGCATAGGCAATGCGTTTATCTTCCTGACCTTGGTAAACATGCTTCACACCCAGATGCTGCATCCGTTTTGTCAATAAAGGCGATGTGCGTTTGGTAATAATCGCCACTTCAATCCCCATTTGCAGTAAAGCAACGATCCCGGCACCATCGTGCACATGAAACGCTTTGCATTCGACATCATTATCACTGTAATAGAGCTTGCCGTCGGACAAAACTCCATCGACATCAAAAATGACTAACTTGATGCATTTGGCTCTCATTATAATATTTTCGGGTATATTCTTCATTATTATACAATCCCCGCTTCCAGCAATTTATGCATATGTAAAATGCCGCAGAAATGATGATTATCGATAACGACCAGTGAAGTAATTTTATATTCCTGCATAAGACTTAAAGCATCTACTGCCAGCGCAGTCGAGGATGTTTTCTTAAATTGCTTTGTCATGACATCCTTAATACGAAGACCTCGCAGATCAGCCGTTTTTGCCAACGTCCGGCGTAAATCCCCATCGGTGTAGATCCCCGCAACCTCTGCGGTGTCATTTAATATGACTGTCATTCCCAAACGTTTTTCGTTGATTTCAACCAGCGCATCGGTTAATAAATCCTCCTCTTTGACAATAGGCACTGCTTTACCGCTTATCATGACATCGGAAACATGCAGCAATAAGCGTCGTCCCAACGTTCCGCTAGGGTGAGATAAAGCAAAATCTTCCGCCGTGAAACCCCGGGCTTTTAATAAAGCCACTGCCAATGCATC
This sequence comes from Gammaproteobacteria bacterium, assembly GCA_021156325.1. GTDB lineage: Bacteria > Pseudomonadota > Gammaproteobacteria > JAJFKG01 > JAJFKG01 > JAJNDI01. Next base: position 6,263 of record JAJNDI010000027.1, on the reverse strand, counting down.
TCCCATCGCGAGAGCTGCTGTCGTGCTTGCAGTAGGCGCTAATCCCAACGGACAAGCTTCTTCAGCAATACTGACATCTAAATGCACCGCCGCGGCTTTGGCTAAAATAGAATGCGGACTGCCTGTCATCGCAATTAAAGGGAGCCCTTGCTGCTTGATAAAAGGCAAAAGTATCAAGATCTCATCTGTTCGTCCTGAATTGGAAATAGCCAGAATTAAATCCTGCCGGGTTATCATCCCCATATCCCCGTGAGCTGCTTCAGCAGGATGAACAAAAAATGCAGGGGTTCCCGTGCTGGCTAAAGTCGCTGCGATTTTGCGGGCAATATGGCCAGATTTCCCCATCCCTAACACAATGACCCGCCCTTTACAGGCTAAACATTGTTCACACGCGCTCACAAAGGCTTCATCGATGCGTGAAGAAAGGCTCCCAATAGCAGCTTGTTCTATCTCGATCACTGAGCGTGCAGCAGCACATAGGCTGTCTTTGTCAGCTAAAACCGTATTTATCATCATCCACACTCTTTAAAGGAAAAGTTATTTTACCGTAAAGTCTTTATTTAAAGCTAGGTAAACAGCCGCATTACTGTTAAAATGCTGAAAATACTGAATCTTAAGGAACGACTCTTTTCATGGCTCCAGATACGCCTCTCGTGATTGTCGACAATTTGTCTTACCAACGTGATAAACGGGTTATTTTTGATCAGGTCTCGCTGCGGATCCCCCGCTCTAAAATTACTGCCATCCTCGGCCCCAGCGGCACAGGAAAAACCACGCTCTTAAAATTAATCGGGGCAAAATTAAAACCAACCCAAGGCAATGTCCATGTTGATGGACGAAATATTCATAGCCTTTCACGGCCTGACTTATATCGCTTTCGGGAACGTATCGGCATGTTATTTCAAAATGGCGCGCTCTTTACTCATTTAAGCACTTTTGACAATGTGGCTTTTCCGCTGCGAGAACATACAAAGCTTCCTGAATCCATGATACGGGATTTGGTCTTAATGAAATTGGATGCTGTTGGTTTGCGAGGCGCACAGGCTTTGATGCCCGCAGAACTTTCTGGCGGTATGGCAAGACGCGTTGCACTGGCGCGTGCAATCGCGCTGGATCCGATGCTCATCATGTATGATGAGCCGTTTACCGGCCAGGATCCTATTTCCATGGGGGTTTTAATCAAGCTGATTCGACGAATGAACGATGCGCTCGATATGACTTCCATCATCGTTTCTCACGATGTAGCAGAAACATTAAGTATTGCCGATTATGTGTATGTACTGGCCAATGGCAAAGTTGTTGCAGAAGGGACGCCCTCTGACTTGCAGCATGACACAGGGCCTTTTGTTTCACAATTTATGCATGGCTTGCCTGATGGCGCTGTTCCCTTTCACTATCCGGCTAATCCTTTTATCCACGATCTGTTGGGAGACAATGCATGACAACCTGGCTCCAGCAATTGGGACATTCCGGGATCGAGACTTGTCAAAAACTCGGACGTTCATTTTTATTTTTATTACATGTTTTGATTCGCCCTCCTCGTCTTTTTAAAACTTTTCCCTTGCTTATTCGTGAATTGTATAGCGTAGGCGTACTTTCATTAGTAATTATTATCGTATCGGGTATTTTTATTGGTATGGTAGTCAGTCTGCAAGGACATCATATTTTAATAAAATTCAGTGCTGAACAAGAATTAGGCCAATTGGTTGCACTCAGTGTGGTGCGTGAATTAGGCCCCGTTGTCACTGCATTACTCTTCGCAGGCCGTGCAGGTTCTGCCTTAACGGCAGAAATCGGCTTAATGAAAACCACAGAACAACTCGACAGTATGGAAATGATGGGAGTCGATCCCTTATGGAAGATAATCTCGCCGCGTTTTTGGGCCGGTTTTATCACGATGCCTATTCTCGCTGTCATCTTCAGCGCCGTTGCAATCGGAGGAGGCTATGTTGTGGGAGTTGATTGGTTAGGAGTAGATGGCGGATCATTTTGGTCAAATATGCAATCTGCTGTCGATTTTCGCCTGGATGTGGTAAACGGTATCATTAAAAGTGTAGTATTTGGTATTGTGGTAACCTGGATTGCCATCTATCAAGGATATGACACAGTACCGACTGCTGAAGGCGTTAGCCGGGCAACGACCCGTACTGTGGTTTATTCTTCATTGGCTATTTTAGGATTAGATTTTATATTAACAGCAACGATGTTGGGAGGTTGGTGATGGCTACTGAAAAAAGCCTTGAAATTACCGTGGGTTTATTCCTGTTGGTGGGGATCGTTGCACTCATGTTACTCGCTTTTAAAGTCAGCGGCTTAACTTTCAGTGTAGGCAGCCGCTATTACACTGTCACCGCCAGTTTTGCCAATATTGGAAATTTAAAACCGCGTGCAGCCGTTCGTATTGCTGGTGTCAAGATTGGAGAGGTGGAAACAATCCGCTTAAATCCCGATAATTATATGGCTGATGTTGTTTTAGAAATCGATGACAGCGCCGATAAAATACCGGTTGATTCCAATGCAAGCATTTTAACAGCCGGTTTGTTAGGTGAAAATTACGTGAGTTTTACACCCGGATTTGAAGATACTTTCTTAAAAGAAAATGATCATATCACTAATACCAGCCAAGCGATGATTCTCGAAAATTTGATCGGGCAATTGGTCTTTAATATGAACAAAAAAGACAAAGAGGAGTAACCAAGATGTTATTGAGGAATAAACTTTTATTAATGGTAATAATGATAATATCGGCTCTATTGTTAACCTCGCCCGCCCGCGCAGCGATGACTGCACCCGATAAATTAGTACAAGATACCTCTGACCAAGTCATCCAGAATCTTCGCAAGCAATCCAATATTGCTAACAATTTGTCAGCGGCTTATCAAATTATCGACCAATATGTCGCGCCGAATGTGGATGATCTCGGCATGGCGCGTTCTGTCCTGGGGCGTGATCGCTGGATGGCAGCAACCCCTGCACAGCAAGCGCGTTTTACACAAGCTTTTAAAGTGTTGGTCATGCGAACTTATGCAGCTGCCTTGTCTCAATACACCAATGAACGCGTGCGTGTACTGCCTTTTCACGCATCCCCTGCGGATGATCGTGTTTTAGTACAAACTCAGATTTTAGGCGACGGGCCTCCTTTATCGGTTAATTATCGTTTAGTAAGGTTGAATAATACCTGGAAAATGTACGATTTTGATGTGGAAGGGGTTAGCATGTTACGCAGTTTTCGCAGCCAGTTTAATGAAACTTTAGCGAATAATCACAATAATATAGATGCGTTGATTACGGATATTGAACAGCATAATCTTGGAAAATCGTGACAATGGCTAATTTGATGTGCACCGAAACGGGCCAATTTGAATTGCGCGGCTCTATTGATTTTAACAATGTCATTGACTTATGCCGGGATGGATGCAAGCATATCGAAAATAGTGCTATGCCAACCGTGCGTATTGGCTTAGCTCAAATTGAACAAAGTACCAGCGCTTGCCTTGGGCTTTTGATAGCCTGGCTGCGCTATGCAAAGCAACACGGTAAACAGATTGATTATCATGATTCCCCTGATTTTTTGCGCAGTATGGCTGCAGTCAATGGTGTCGATACGATCTTGTTTGCAGAATAAATATGATTAAAGCCTGTATTTAAAAGACCAAGGGTTATACCCGAGCAATTTGAATGTAGGCGAGGCATCTGTGAAGCGAAGCAGCGGAGCGTATAAATAATACGTGAAGCGAGGTGAACAGATAACAAAGCCTACATTCAAAGGGTGAAGGGTATAAATGGATAAGTTGATCATTCAGGGGGGTAATCCCCTACAAGGGCAAATTGCTATTTCAGGCGCTAAAAATGCGGCTTTACCCATTTTAGCCGCAACACTGTTGGCAAAAACGCCGGTCGTTATTGCCAACATTCCTCACTTGCACGACATCACCACTACGATTGAATTGCTTGGGCAAATGGGTGTCAGTATTGTGATGCGCGACAATATGTGCATGCAAGTCGATGCCAATACCCTGACACAATGTTATGCCCCTTATGAATTGGTTAAAACGATGCGGGCTTCTATTTTAGTATTAGGTCCTTTGCTATCGCGTTTTGGTGAAGCGTATGTGTCTCTGCCGGGAGGATGTGCCATTGGAACACGCCCCGTGGATCTGCACATCAATGGGATGCGGGCTATGGGGGCAGATATTGAGATTGAAAATGGTTATCTCAAAGCCCGCTGTTCTGGCAGGCTTAAAGGTGCAGACTTACATTTGGATACTATCACCGTAACAGGCACGGAAAATCTTATCATGGCGGCTGTATTGGCAGACGGCAAAACCGTTATCAACAATGCGGCGCGCGAACCAGAGATTGTTGACCTGGCCAATTTCTTAAACCAATTAGGGGCTAAAATCGCCGGCGCAGGCACTTCAATAATTACCATTGATGGGGTTTCTGAACTAACCAATAACATTGAATATCCGATCTTGTCTGACAGGATCGAAGCAGGCACTTACTTAACCGCCGCTACGATCACTGGCGGTAAAGTCACTATTACCAATATTTCGCCGCATTTGTTAGAGAGTGTCGTGGTAAAATTGCGCCAAACGGGTGCTGAAATTACTTGCGAAGATGATCAGATCACGCTGGATATGACAGGTAAACGACCCAAAGCGGTTGATATTGTCACCGCTCCTTTCCCCGGTTTTCCAACCGATATGCAAGCTCAATTCATGGCGCTTAATACAATTGCCAAAGGGCAAGCCCGCATAGAAGAAACTATTTTTGAAAACCGCTTTATGCATATTCAAGAATTGCAGCGTATGGGAGCCGATATACAACATCTGGGAAATACCGCTATTGTGACAGGCGTTGATCACTTATCCGGCGCATGTGTAATGGCAACCGATTTAAGAGCATCTGCAAGTTTAGTGCTGGCTGGATTGGTTGCTAAAGAAAAAACAACTATCGAGCGAATTTATCATATTGATCGCGGCTATGAACGCATCGAAGAAAAATTGTTGTTGTTAGGGGCTGATATTAAACGCGTTGTGTAATTTAGAGGGGCCGATTTCTATAGGTTTTCTGTGAGCCAACAAGCTGCCTTCCCGTGAAATCCACCAATTCTTTTCAATAAATCCAACTTCTGTCAGGGCAGATAACGCTTTATTTATCCGTTTTTTAAAATTACCGGCACGTTTTTCTTCTGTGCCTGAATAATAATGTAATTGTTCTAGTGAAGTAATAGGAATAACCGAATAAGATGACCAAAAGCCATGCAGCCAACGCGCCAATCCTCGGGGTAAATTTAAGCGTTGTTTGATATTGATTTTAACAGACGGCGTTTTATTAAAAAAAGCAATATATTCCGGATTAAAAACAGCAGTTACTTGTTTATTGCCTCGTGTTAAATCAATACGAGAAAAAAGGCGCCCGCAAAAATAAGATGAGTGATAACGAATACAACAATGCGCTGTATCCAAGCGTTTTATTGAATCACAGATCAAGTGATAATCTGTACGGCCATAATCACTTTTTCCAAGCACGGTAAAAAGATGCGTAATCAAAGCGCAGCATACTGTTTGGTGTTCGCCAAACAAGGATTGCTGAGGGAGAGATACTCCCCGCCAGCGGACAGCAGTATAAGGGTGCAAAGCCAGATAACGCAAAGCATAAAAAATATCTTGCTCATATTGCGACAAAGAGGCACCGAGATAACTAAAATGTTCACTCTCTTCGCTTCGAATAGAGCGACTGTTAATGTGGCTTTGTTCCTTTTTTTGCTGCACGCTAAAAAGAGAAGATCGTAAGAAAATAAGATTGAAAGCCGATGCTTCTTGCCATGGGGGTATTATCATCCCTTATCATTCCCTGTTATTGCGCTGACAATAGGGTATTATAACAGATTGATTTTGAAATAAAATATATTCTTTTGTCGAAATATCAAGACAGGCGGTAGATCCTCTCCCGTCAAAGAGAGGATCTCGAGCAGCTTATGTACCAAGGGCGGGCTTGATATCACTGACAGTAGGATTGTTTTCAACAACTTTATTATTATTGTCCTGCTTAAATGCTCCAAATCGACTTAATAACTCCGCTGTATTGCCATTCTGATTGCTTCCATTTTGCAGCGCAGCCTTTGATGTTAGCCGAGGTGTTGGCTTGGGCGTTGGCTTCGGCGTTGGCTTCGGCGTTGGCTTCGGCGTTGGCTTGGGCGTTGGCTTCGGCGTTGGCTTCGGCGTTGGCTTCGGCGTTGGCTTCGGCGTTGGCTTGGG
>JAJNDI010000026.1 GCA_021156325.1 Gammaproteobacteria bacterium | reverse complement strand
CTCTTTACGCCCGGTTCAGCGGCAGCGCTTAAATCCACTTCCAAGGCACGTTCCAAACTATCCACTACGTCTAACAATTGCTTGGCAAATTTTTCCAAAGCGTATTTATGCGCATCCGCAATGGTTTTTTCAGCACGACGATGTGCATTGGCAGTTTCTGCTTGAGCGCGAAGCACGGCTTCTTTCGCACGGGAAAGGGATTCTTCCAGGCTTGCAATGGTGGCTTGCTGTGTGCGGATTTGATCATCAAAAGTCGCTTTTAAGGTTCGATGCTCTTCGCTTAACGCAGCCGGTTCAGCTGCAGACTCAGTACCCGGTTCTTGCGGCGTCAGCGGGGCTTCGTCCCCAAAACGCAGTGTGTCTTCATCGAGAAGGCTCGCAATGGCATCTGCACTGGATCCGGATTGTTTGAGATTGGATTTTTGCTGTTTATCATTTGACATGCCTGACTCCTTTTAATCCGATTCATATACTCAAAACGATTTGAATTTAGGCGAGGCGTCCGCCCAGATGAGCAGCGCAGTGTATAAGCCAATACATGAGCAGCGAGACAAGCGGACAACGAAGCATAAATTCAAAGCGCGAAAAGTATATAAGGCCTATTTGTGAGAATTCAAGGCAGAGCTTAACAGTTTGGCCGTTAAATCAACAACGGAGATCACCCGTTCATAATCCATGCGGGTAGGGCCTAAAACCCCCACAACTCCAATCACCCGCCCATTTTCATGATAAGGAGCTGTGATTACATTGCAAGATTCCAGAACAGCATGACCTGACTCTGCGCCAATGAATAATTGCACATCTGAAGCTGCTACACATTTGTCAAGTAAATGTAATAAAATCTGTTTTTGTGAGAAAGCATCAAATAAGCTTCGCAGCGTATCAATGCCGGCGGCTTCAGCCATATTCAACAAATTTAATTCACCGGAAAGCATTACATCTTCTTCTTTTGATTGTGCTTGTGACAAGACTTGCTCAACGGTTTTTAGGGCAACCTGCATGGTTTCATCCAAACGCTGTTTATCTTCCCGCATGGCATAGACAACCGCATCGCGGATGAGACTTAACGATTTTCCCGCATAATGGGCATTTAAAAAATTGGAGGCTTGTTCCAATTCAGAAGCTGAATAGGCTTTATCCGTATAAATAATGCGATTTTGTACCTCTTGCTCATTCAACACCAGAACAACCAAAATACGATTGCCCGATAAGGGTAAAAATTCCACATGGCGTAAACACAGCATATCCCGCTTTGGCACCGAAACCAGCCCTGTTAATTGTGTAAGATTGGAAACGATAGCAGACGCGGAACTCATCAAGTCTTTGGCGCTTAAACCGGGAGCTAAATGATGTTTTAATTCCTCTATCAAGCGGTCATCAGTTTTATTAGCTGCAAGCAGCGTGTTTACAAAAAACCGATATCCTTTTGCCGTGGGGATACGGCCTGCTGAAGTATGCGGCGAAGTCAAATAACCATGTTCTTCCAAATCAGACAGTACATGGCGAATAGTGGCGGGACTTAAAGAAATATTGGCCACTTCTGCCAGGGTTTTGGAACCTACTGGCTGGCCTTCACGAATATAATGCGCAATCAATGCCCGTAATAGCGCTTGCGCTCGTTCATTAACTGTAGCATTTTTTGCCATGGGTTTATTTCCGCTCAAAGTCCCTTTTATAGCACTAAACCCTTTTTTTCGCTATTATTGATAAGCACAGAGGGCCTTAAAAATGCCCGTTTCTTCGCCCCCTTTGTAAAAGGGGGCAGCCGTGTGCGAAGCATACGGCGGGGGATTTTGTCCTAACATTAACCAAAGGATCGTCATTTCATGTCCACTTCCTTTCAAACAGTGGGGCTTATTGGCAGGCTCAGTTGTGAAGAAACGGCCAAAACCATTTGTAACATTATTGCCCACTTAAAGGAGCGGGGGTTTGGGATTGCGATTGATACCGATACGGCAACCGTCTTGCCCAAACACCTTGCTTGCCAAACTTATCCTAAAAAAGAGCTGGGACAATATGTTGATCTCGTGATTGTCGTTGGCGGAGACGGCAGCCTCTTATCTGCTGCGCGCGCGGTACTGCCTTATGACAAACCGTTGATTGGTGTCAATCGCGGACAATTAGGATTTCTCACGGATATTCATCCCGAACAGTTTGCTGAAAAACTGGACGCTGTTTTAGCAGGTCATTATATTGAAGAACGGCGTTTTTTATTGCAAACTACATTATACGATATCAAAAATAAAAATACGGTGGAATGTGATCCCGCTTTAAATGATGTAGTTTTATCGTTAGGTGAAATTGCACATTTGATTGATTTCGATGTTTATATTAATGATCAACTCATGTCTCATAATCGATCGGATGGCTTGATCATCGCCACTCCTACGGGTTCCACGGCTTATGCCCTTTCTGCAGGCGGCCCTATTTTACATCCCCAATTAGATGCTATCGTATTGACGCCGATGTTTCCCCATACTTTATCCAGCCGTCCGATTGTCGTCAGCGGTAACAGTCAGATTAAGATTGTGGTTGATCCTTCCTATGAAGCAAAACCTAATATCAGCATCGACGGCCAGCGCCGTATTCCCCTTGACGTACAGCGGCATATTCACATTCAGAAACATCCGAAGCCGATTCGCCTGATCCATCTCAAGGATTATCATTATTTCGCTACACTGCGCAAAAAACTCGGTTGGGAGAGAAAGCCTGGCCGTAGTTAGCGTTAAGAACCGGAGTTTGCCATGTTAATGCAATTAGCAATTCAACATTATGTGATCATCAATAAACTTGAATTGGTTTTTGAAAAAGGGATGACAGCGATCACAGGTGAAACCGGCGCAGGCAAATCTATCATTATTGACGCGCTCGAATTAGCTGTCGGAAAACGAGCCGATCAGCGCGTCATTGCCGTTGATAAACCCCAATGCGAAATCAGTGCTTTATTTAATATCGCTCATATTCACGGCGCAAAGGGCTGGCTTTCAGAGAATGGTTTAACCGATGCAGATGAAGAAAATACCTGTTTATTAAGACGTATTATTCACCGGGATAATCCTTCACGCGCTTATATTAACGGCCATATGGTGACGTTAAGCCAATTACGCGACTTGGGCGAATTGTTAATACATATTCACGGCCAGCATGAACATCAACAATTATTAAAATCTCAACAGCAAAGCCATTTAGTAGATACTTTTGGCCAGCATAAATCTTTATGTGAAACTGTTAAGCAGCATTATCAATGCTGGCTGGAAACACGCGAAGCGCTCGATAAAGTGCTTGCCAAAGCAGGTGGCAATACCGAGGAGAAAAAAGCGTTTCTCCAGTATCAAATTGAAGAATTGCAAGCGCTCAATTTAAAAGAAGGCGATACGGCGCAATTAGAAAAGACGCTTAAGCAATTAGCCAAACAGGCGCACGTGTTGCAAACAACAGAAGAAACGCTGTTGGCTTTAGATGAGCGGGATGAAAAACCTATCGTTTCTGAATTGGTGAGATTGCAGCAGGGGTTGAACCAATACGCTGATTTATACCCGGAGTTAAACACCATTGCTCAGTTATTAGAACAAGCACATATTCATACGCAAGAAGCTGTAGAAACCTTACAAGGCTTTAGAGAACATCAACTGCATGATCCCAATGAAGAGCAGCAGACAGAATCCCGTTTATCCGCAATTTATGATTTAGCGCGTAAACACCGTGTAGCAGCTGAAACACTGCATACTGTATTACCCGCTTTGGAAGCAGAATTGGCAAGTCTTGAAGGAATTGATAAAACTATTGTTGATCTGGAACAGCGCTTGGAAAATTTAGCCAAAACTTATTATGCAGAAGCTCATCGCTTATCGCTTGCCCGCCGTAAAGCAGCTGATCAGTTAAATCGCGCTATTACCGATTATATGCAAACGTTAAGCATGCAAGGCGGGCAATTTTGTGCCGTGTTGTCGCCTTATAAAGAGTCTACGCCGCGGGCGAATGGATTAGACGTATGTGAATTTCAAGTAAGCACCAACCCCGGCCAACCTTTGCAGCCCTTAAATAAAGTGGCTTCAGGCGGTGAATTATCACGATTGAGTTTGGCGATCCAGTTAATAACGGCACAACAAGAAGAAGCGGCAACGATGTTGTTTGACGAAGTCGATGTAGGGATCGGCGGCTCTACTGCCGCTAAAGTGGGACACTTGCTGCAGCAATTAGGGAGCCGCACACAGGTTATTTGTATCACCCATTTGCCGCAAGTTGCTGCGATGGCCACAACACAGTGGAGTGTGAGAAAAGAAAAAAAAGCAAGCCACACCCAGAGCCGCATTCATCATTTATCCCCTGAAGAACGTATCGAGGAAATCGCCCGTATGTTGGGGGGGCTTAGCATCACAGCACAAACGCGGGCTCACGCAGAAGATATGTTAAATCAAGCTCTGAGATTAGCTGCAGAACAGCACGCGGAGCAAACCCCGTAGATCGTCAAATGATGATCGGTAATACTAAAGCCTGCTTCCTTTGCAATGATAGATTGCCGTTCTTCAATTGCTTCATCAACAAATTCAGCAACTTTGCCGCATTGCACGCAGACGAGATGATCGTGATGGGTTCCTTCATCCAATTCAAAGACAGAATGCCCTTCTTCAAAATGATGCCGTATGACAAGGCCTGCTTCAGCAAATTGATTTAAAACACGATAGACTGTAGCTAAGCTTACCTCATCCCCCATTTCTCGTAAGGCTTGATAAACTTCTTCAGCACTTAAGTGCCGTTGGGGGAGCGTTTCCAGGAGATGCCAAATCTTTATCCGAGGCGAGGTAACCCGCAGCCCAGCTTGGCGCAGGGTGATATTCAGTGTTTCTTTCATTCGTAACCCCTAAAAATGGCTAGCAATTATGCAGCTTGTAAGAGAGCGATTGCAACTTATTCCCAATTTTAGCAAAATTCCCAGGTGAGCTTAATGATAATGGGGCCAAAGGAGTCAACATCATGCATTTTATGAGAATAATAATCTTCGTGACCTTGGCCTGCTTGATCGTAGGTTGTCACTCGTATTTGCCTTTTGAACGCAAACTCAAAGTGCAACAAGGCAATATTATCACGCCTGAGATGGCTGCTCAAATTAAAACAGGAATGAGCAAAACACAAGTGAGTTACCTCATGGGTACTGCTTTGCTTGAAGATACTTTTACGAGCTCTCAGTGGGATTATATCTACAGTTATCAACTGGGTGACGATCCCATGGACTTAAGGCGTGTGAGCATTTTCTTTGATAAACAAGATAAAGTATCTCACATTGAAAAATATAATATTACAGAGAAGAAACAAGCCGTTCCTGCTGCCTATACAGCGAAGACCTTTAAAGCGACTGATAAAGATGAGAGTATGACTACCAAACGGGGTGAAACTCGATCAGAACCTTCTGCATCAGGAAAACCCCAAATCAGAGGCAGTGAAGAGCCCTATTAAAGTCATCTCTTTTTAACAGCCCGCAGGCTGCGGGCTGTTTTGGGATCGATCACCAAAGGTCTATAAATTTCGATGCGATCGCCAGCATTGACGGTTTGATCCAGTCTTACCGGGCGGCTAAAAATACCCACTGTTTGGTGACGTAAATCGATTTCAGGATAATGCGTCAAGATTGTCGATTGTAAAATCGCTGTTTTAACTGTTGTATCCACAGGAACCCAGACGGTTAATATCTTTTGATCTTCTGTTGATCTGGCATAAGTAATTTCAACGGGGATTAAAGATCGATTATTTGTTGTTTTTGCCATAGACCTCATCTGCCCGCTTGCAAAAATTGTCGACCAGGTGGCTCACTATTTGTTGAAATACAGGGCCAATAAACATTGCAGTTGCGATACTTGAAAATTCAAATTGCAAGTCAAAAATGACTTTACAAGACTTATCATCTAAAGATTCAAAACGCCAAAAGCCTTCCAATTGTTTAAAAGGGCCGTCGATTAGCCGTATTTCGATCATTTTATTTTTTTGCAGATAATTGCGTGTGGTAAAGGTTTTTTCAAAACCGCCTTTTGCAAGGGTTAAGCTTGCTTCCACTTGATCTTCATTACGTTCCAGCACAATTGCTTTGCGGCACCACGGTAAAAACTCAGGGTAAGCGGCGATATCGTCCACCAGATGATACATCTTGTCAGGACTGTACGGCACAAAGGCAGAACGCTGAATAGTTGTCATCGCCAGTATTTCCCCTTAATAAAAGGTTAATTTTGCGCTATTCTTTTCACTAACTCAAGAGCGTATAATGCCCTTACTATGAATAAAACCATTGCAAAAACATCGACGAAAACCGTGGCGCTTAATCGAAAAGCGAGCCATGATTATTTTCTTGAAGAACGCTTTGAAGCAGGGCTCGTGCTGGAAGGCTGGGAAGTCAAAAGCCTGCGCGATGGTCGGCTACAGCTTAAAGAAAGTTATGTTATTTTAAAAAACGGGGCAGCGTGGTTGATTGGCGCACATATTTCAGCGCTGCCGACAGCGTCTACGCATATCAATCCTGATCCTACTCGTTCCCGTAAATTGCTGCTGCATCAGCGTGAATTAAACAAATTGATAGGTGCTACCGAACGCAAAGGTTATACGGTAGTGCCTTTATCGCTTTATTGGAAGCGCGGCCGTGCAAAGCTTGAAATTGCCTTAGTTAAAGGTAAAAAGCAGCATGATAAACGGAGTGTGGTGAAAATGCGGGAATTGGATCGGGAAAAAGAGCGAGTAGTAAGGCGTTACCGATCTTAAGTTCCTATTTTTTAGGGGTTTTTGTCTTTCTTAGCCTTCCAGAGCTTGAAAACCCTCTAAAAAAGGGGTTATAATAAATACTAGGGGGCGACCTGGCTTCGACGCGGGGTACGACACCTGAAGTGCATGTCGAGGATGTAGCTTACCTCGTTAATCACGCTGCAAAACGATAGTTGCAAACCAACCATTCGAAAATGAGGTTGCTGTTGCTGCCTAACCGGTAGTAATGCAATCTCGCCGTGTTACCCCATTAACGGGTAACCCCATCTACTCAGTCAGCCTGCGGGCTGGGATAGGTGGTTATTTAGTAGGCTAGCATTAACGTGGGTCCGACGTGTTAATGTGAAACTTTCCGGAACCGCTGTTTGTTTTACCCTGCTCGTCGGGTGGCAAAGAGTCAAATCAAAGACTGAGCTACACATGTAGATCTGAGGGCAGAGGTTTCGCGGACGCGGGTTCGATTCCCGCCGCCTCCACCAACCAAGCATTTCACCACCTTTCAAGACATCTCAAAAACCCTATTTATTCATCGACTTAACTATGTTATACTACTCACGCATTGTCAGTGAAATGCAGGATATCCCACTTATTTTGGGGGATACTTTGTGGGACGCGGGGAAGCCTGTAGGACACTGAGAGTAATAAAGGATACTGCTATGAAGCTCAAAGATACGATGATCCGCAATATCAAAGCCAGCGACAAACCTGTCAAGTTATTGGATGGCGGGGGGTTATACTTCAAATTTCACCGCAAGGAGGTAAATGGTGGCGATTCGGTAGTATCTCAAACTTGTTGATCTATATATTTCTGCCAAACTCCAAGCGATTAATCAATAATCCAATAACAATGTCGTGCATTGTTTCAACTTTTGAAAAGCAAATTGTCTTTCTCGCCAGTCGCTTAATGCGAGTGCGCCCGGTAAGATGCTTTCACTCAATGGCTTGTGTATAACGTTTCCCAATCAGATGTTTTTGTTCTGGTAAATGTCGCTCATAAGCACCCCAATCATCTGTGAAATAAAAATCAATATCAAAGCAACTCAACTTTTTTTGAAAGGCCCGAAATACACAGTCTTTTCGTTTGCCAAAATGATAAGCAAGAACTTTGTGGGTATTGTGATCAATAGCGTGCCATAACCATCGCTGATTAGATTTTTTCTTCACAAAACTCCACATCTCATCCAGCTCAACTTCTTCAATTCTAACAATATCAACAACAAAGGACTGATTTTTTCCAACGCTTTCATTAAGCAATTTCGTATTCACTGTTGTCAGATCACTGGCTTTTTTTTAATTCAGATATTACCGTGTTTACACTGACCTTTAACACTCTTGCTGTATCTCTAACGCCACTGCCATTAAGCGCCATTTCAATAATTTGCTTTTTAACTTCTGATAAAAAACCTTTGTTAGTATAATCAAGTATAAACGTATTTTTGCTACATTCCGTATTATTACAACGAAAACGTTGTTTACCAGTTTCACTATTGCCAAATTTTACAACTCTTGTTGTTTTACAGACAGGACATCGGACCTCTATCTTTGCCATTTTACTTCCTTGCATATTTTTGGAAATGGCAAATTATATCAGATCAACAAGTTTGAGGCACTACCACCTTATTAACATAATGTTTTTTATGTTGTCTATCCATTGATAACAAGCAGTTACTGCTTAATGAACTAAAGCAGAAACTAATGTTGTATCTATTTCATTTGGCATGGATGAAACATCTGGTGGATCTTTCGAAAAATCAAAAACGTTATTTTTACTGAAAATTCCACTTAGACCAATAAGATTTTCTACTGTTGGTATTTTACTCATGCTCTTTTGTGCATCGCCTGATATTTTTAAAAAGCATGTATTTCTACTTATATCTTTAGGCTTTTCTGATAATTCTTTCTTCCCATTGTCAAGTATACCACCTTGTACAAACCGATAATGACTACTTTGAATAGTTTTATCGTTACCTACTTCATTAACCAAAACTGCTACCTCTCTACCAACATCAAAGACGTTTGGTATTTTCCCTGGAAAAACATGTATGATATTAGTATCTACATCTTCAAACACAAACGCGTTTCTAAATTCGGTGTCTGTTACCACCTTTGCAACAACATTGCCCTTCCATCCAATATATCTAAATCTCTCAGAAAACTCGGGGTAAAAATCAATAAGATGTTGACGAGCAGAACTTTCAATACGCATCTCCTCCTTTTTATCGTTCAACTTTCTATATAGCTCAGAACGCGCTTCAACGGCTGATTGATAAGTTTCTAGAATGCAATAAGAACCATGATATAATAGATATCGATTTCTACCTGAATTTTCTCCATCATCATATGCCATAAAACAAGGAAACCAGCCATCCATCACAATAAATGGATTTGGCTTGCCTTTTATTTCTTCTTGAGTATCTTCATAAATAAGGCCAATACAAATTTGATAGGCTACTCGCATATCGAACAAATCACCAATGTTTGGAGTAAATTGCTGAAAACTAGTCGCATTAATCACTTTGTCAAAAATTTCAGATTGACCATTGACGATAAGCTGGATTTCATTTTTATTACGGCTAATCTCGCTAACTCCAGTGTTTAACCTTACTGCAACATTGTGTCTATCAAGATAATTTGTTAATTTGTTTCTTAATTTTTTACCAACAACGATACTACCTTCTTGAGTATCGATTGCCGTCACTAAGTTTTTGTATCCAAAGTTTTCAGGATCAATGACATTATAGGAATGATGCTCTTTCTCTAGGGCTTCGAAAGAATCTTTATCGATTTTCGATTTTTCCCCACTGGCATCAAAGTCACCTAGAGCATAAATAGAATGTTGATGCTCATTAACTAAGTCTGGATAGACACGAGTAAATTCTTCGTAGCCAGTTAAACAGCTCTCTCTAGTTGCTCTTGAGCGAGGATAATGTAATCCCAGATGCAGGCGGACACCAAAATTACCTGATAGTTCGTTAACTATTTTGTTATTTTTTTCAAAAAGAGTAACGATATTTCCTTGCTTGGATAGCTCTATGGCAATATGGCAGCCATACCAACCTGCTCCAATAACAGCAATACGTTTCATCTTGCACCTCCAAAATTTTTATATTAATTGCAAAGGGGGCATCATAAAGTTAATACTTGCTAGATTTCTTATTCAATATAGGGTTTCTAGTACCTTTTAGATACTAAGTTGCCCATATTTCTATTATATCTATTTGTTCAAAATTGTATACCCCTAGATTCTGTAATAAAAGATGTAAAGCTAAAAAGATTCCCTAAAGATAAGGGGTTAATAAATCAAAAACGGTGTCGAAGGTAAAAAGTCATCTATTTGGCCGGCTATTAACAGCCGCACTTAGGGGAAAGTAAGGTATTACATGGGGAGAGAGAATAGAAGGATAGAAAACAGTTCGCGTGAAGGCATACAGGGACGGGGCATATCAAGCTTTTTCGCCACTTTATTGAAAAAGAATTTATAAGTCATTATCCTTGGAAGAAGGGTTATATGTACTAAATTTGATAGTTTCTCAATTTAAGGATAAAAATATGAATAAAAAAGCCAGTTACTGGGCCAGTGAAAAATTTTTGGCTGAAGTTTTAAGCAGGCTGCCATCTTACATTTTTTGGAAAGATCGAGATTGTACATATTTAGGGTGTAACAAGACCTATTCGGATTCCGTTGGTCTGCCCTCCCCCAGAGAGATTATTGGTAAAACTGATTACGATCTGCCATGGTCCAAAGAAGAAAGTGATGCATATAGAGCGGATGATCAGGAAGTTATGCGGATGAATAGGCCTAAGATTAACTTTGAAGAAGCTCAAACAACAGCTGAAGGAAAAAAGATCACACTACTCACAAGTAAAGTACCGTTGACAGATGATAATGGTGAAGTAATAGGTATTTTAGGCATATACAATGATATCACAGAGTTAAAAAGCGCACAGAATTTGCTTATAGAGGCAAAAGACAAAGCAGACATTGCTAACAAAGCCAAATCTGAATTCATTGCAAACATGTCTCATGATCTTCGAACCCCGATGACGGGAGTACTAGGCATGATAGAAATACTTCGAGATACTATAAAAAAAGCGGCCAACCTGATCAAACCTAACTCGACGCTTTCATTAGATGATTATCGTTCAACATTTGAGACCCTGTTGATTCAAATTGAAGAGTATGCTTCTATTGCAAAAACATCTTCTGTTACGTTGATCAACTTTTTTAACGAAATTTTGGAAGTACTTCAACTCGAAACTACACGTTCTTTACCGAAACCAGCTATATTCAACCTTCCTAACCTGATTCAAAAAAATGTTGACCTGTTTTTATCTATGGCAACTCATAAAAAAATTACTCTATCATACAGGATAGCAGAATCAGTACCAATTTACGTGGAAAGTATTTACTCTTATTTAGATCGTTGCTTATCTAATTTAATTGGCAATGGCCTCAAATTTACTGAAAAAGGTTATGTTAAGATCCTCGTAACTCTAGAAGATGAAAAGAAAACATATAAAGCAGGTGATTTTACTACTATCGTTATTCGGGTAATGGATAGCGGCATAGGTATCCCTAACGATAAATTTGATACCATCTTCGAAAATTTTTCACGGTTAACTTCCTCTTACGATGGTATCTATCCTGGAACAGGATTGGGTCTATATACTGTGAAACGTTATGTAGAAGCGATGGGAGGTGAAATTAAAGTTAATAGCGAAATAGGGAAAGGGAGTTGCTTTACGCTACGACTTTCCCTCAAAGCAGCTCGCCCAAGTGATGAAACCTCCATGAAAAGGCAACCGCTCTTCCCGCAACCCGCTCAACCTGCTGTAGTAACTAACCTGACTACTTCGGAAAAACCGGGGGTAGCAAACCAGGCTTCATCAGTTTTAGTAGTGGAAGACAATATCCCTGCTGCCATGGTAGTACGGAGCATGCTAAATTCGCTTCATTGGCCCACTGATCTTGCTAAAACAGGGGCGCAAGCTGTTCAAATGGCTTCACAGACTGATTATGATTTTATTTTAATGGACGTGGGGTTACCTGATTTTAGCGGTATTGAAGCAACAAAACAGATCCGTTCACTGAACAGCCCGCGTTCGCAGGTACCTATCATCGCTTTAACTGGCCACGGGAATGATCCTCAAAGACGCCAAGAAGCCTTGGATAGTGGCATGCAAGAGGTGCTAACCAAGCCAGCAACACTTCCTGACTTGGAAAACATCGTAAAACGCTTTGCTCACACAAAGGACGAAATACCCTCTGCTGAAAGCAAGTATGAAAAACTAGCCACAAGGGAAGATACTTCTCTAGCCATTATCAATTGGGATGGTTGTGTCCAAAAGTGTATTGGCAACGTTGATTTTACTAAAGAACTTCTAGCCCTTTTCGCACACGATTTAAAAGCCAGCCAGGAAACCTTGGCTAAACATTATACAAATAGAGATGAAGTAGCTTTGCGTGCAGAACTTCATCGTGTACGCGGTGGCATTTCCTATCTTGCCCTTCCTCAGCTTGAAAATGCCCTACAGATATTCCACAACGCAGTAAAAGCTAATCCGCAAGGTTTAGAAAGCCTGGATAAGCAGTACAAAGCTGTAGAGCAAGCAATGCAGGCTTTCTGGGAAGAATGGGATAAAAGGACTCGTTAACAAGGGCAGCTGTATAAGTCTAGAATAAGAGACTTATATAAAAATAGTCCTAACCATAAAAAGGTTATAGAATAAGAGAAAAGGCAGCTTAAATCGCTCTTTATAGCTAAAAAAGGAAACGTAGAGCCCCACAATAAGTAGCCATTGAAATCAGAAAGGTGATATACCATACTTAAGATGGTCTATGGGATTCGGTGTAGGACACTTTGTAAGACACTATAACATTTAAAAACCTAAGAATCTTTACAAAATCAACAAAATAAGGCGTTTTTTCGTTGTCCGCCGCCTCCACCAATATAGCCCCTCTGCTCTACTTTTTATACTTGAAGTTTAATTTTTTTCCTTCGCATTGACATATACCCAAGCATTTATTCCAGACTGAAGCTGTACATTGATCCTTTTATAATTAGCAACTTCATAGGCATCTGCGCGTTCTAATTCTTCTGAGTTTATATCAAGCACAAAACCTGCTACCTGATCTGTTTTATCTCCTGTAAAGGAAATAATGGGATGTGCTGCTTCTCCGCTTTTTTCTATTACCTCTTTATTCTTAATTTCCACCATAGACAGCTTAAAACCAGACAAAACATCAGGATTACCTTGGAGTTTCCGTCCAAATGTAACAAGCTGAACAGACTCATAACGTAATGTGCCATAAGAAAACAATTTTTCCATATAAATATCATCGTTCATAACATAGTGACTTATTGCTATAAAATTGCCTAAGCAGATTGCTATCTGGAGTATATTTTAATTTCATCTCCAGACGAATTTGTTTTATCTCTTTTTCAAACATTTCTTGATCTTCTTTGTCAAGTTGCGGTAAACGCTTAAAAAGTTCATTTAACTCGACTATCTTTATACTGCTTTTTTAAGCACTATCGGTATTGTTCTGGTAACCATTTCTTTGGCAAGTCTGATTTATAGTTAAAGTTCTTCATAATATTTGACATTTGTCCTTATTCTTTGTTTTTTCGTTATAGTTATTTTCCCAATTACTGGGGTGTACTTTATCAGTTCTATAAAAATCACTAATAGAATCAAGATATTCTCGGAAATCAGCATTTTCTTGAGCTATCCTGTTAGCCGTAACCCAATCCACATTATGTTTCTCTTGGGCGGGAATAAGAATTTGGCTTTCAGAGGGATTATCTGTATTCAAAAGCATGAGCCCAATACCATGTAAACCAGCAAGCATTCTTAATTCTTTTATCAATGCATTACCGCTGGATTCTCCTTCCATACTTCCCGCAACCAAATACCCTACATTGGCCCATGAAGAATTGCTAACGGTTTGGAAAAATGCTTCCCTTAGATTGGAGCGATTAAGTGAAAGCTTTACTTCAAATGACCAAAGCTTGGCTTTTTTATTAGCATATTGATTAAAACATTCCTTAACTGAATCATGCCAACCATGAATCAAATCTTCCATAGCAACGAGGTCTGGATGAAGCCACTTATTGGCATTTTTGCCGCCAGCATTTCTAGATCTTTTTTCATCAATGCGTTTTGAATAAATTCCAAATTCTGATTTTAAGAATTGATCGAGCATGGGATAAAGATCAAACTCTTTGATCTTCTTATTAATCAGCTTTCCAACATCAAAATTATCAGGTTGTGTTATTTCAACAATAGTAGGCGTTTTTTCAAAATAATATTTTTTTGGCCGATCTTCGGTGATTTTAATTTGCCGAAGCTGTAAATCGGCACTCTTTGCACTCACTTCAGCAGCCAACTGCCGAATGATATCTTTTTCACTCTCCAAGGGAGTGACTATTGCTTTCGAACGCTCTTTTTTCTGTTGGCATCTCTCTGGGTATTTTTCATAAATCCACTCAGCAATTTCTCTTGCCGTGTGAGCTCGCTCATGATATTGTTCAAGAAATTGAACAATGATATCCACTAACGTAGGTTGCTTTGTTTCCATCCCCTGCCTCCCCAAAAATAACCGCTCCATTGTACCCCAGCCTGATTGAAAAATACAAAACTTTAGGGGAAAATAATGTCCAACAGAAAGTTACAGCGAAAATTTGATAATTTATATGCAAAAACAACTTGATCTGAATAATTTTACTTTCATCGATTTAACCCATTCTCTAACGCCTGAAATTCCACACTGGAATGGCAAGTGCGGTTTTCAGCATACTATTGAAACCGATTATGCGAACTGCCATTCGGATGCCCAATTTCGGGTTCAAAAAATTGAAATGTGGGCAGGCGTTGGTACCCATATGGATGCGCCTGCACATTGCATTTCAGGCGCAGCTAGCATTGCGGACATCAAACTGGATCAACTTATTGCCCCCTGTGTGGTTGTAGATGTTGCTGAAAATATTCATGAAGCATACAGTATCAAGGATGACGATATTCTTTTTTTTGAAAGCCGATATGGCATCATCCCAAAAAACACCTTTGTCCTTATTCATACCAGCTGGGGAAGTTTGTGGGATCAACCGGAAAAATACAGAAATAGTCTCGTCTTCCCAAGCGTCACTAAAGAGGCAGCTCAACTGCTCTTGTCTCGTGATATTTGCGGGCTTGGAATTGATACTTTATCACCCGATCGCCCTGATAGTGGATTCCCTGTACATCAACTTTTATTACGTGCAGGAAAATACATTATTGAAAATATCGCCAACAGCAACAAATTACCTCCGGTGGGAGCCTCTATTATTGCTTTACCTCTCAAAATGAAAGATGTTACTGAATCTCCTATTAGACTCATTGGGGTCGTAAATAAATAATATAAAGGTTGGGGTTTCATGAAAGATTAACATAGTACTAAAATACTAACTTACTATGCGTACAACCATACTCCATCACTTCCTAAATCAATTTATTCAATAATTTATCCGTGTTATAATAACTTATTACTGATAATAGGTTATTTGGTTCGAATAAAGGTGTTTTCCATGATCAACCTCGATGAGCTTGGAAAGAAGATATGCATTATTGGCTGCAGCAGCAGCGGTAAATCCACATTGGCTGAAAAGCTTGCAGTCAAATTAAATATTCCTGCTTATCATTTAGACATACTGGCACATTATCCTCATTCTAAATGGGAGAGAAAATCAGACCATGAACTTATTGCCGCACATGCCGCTATTTTAAAAAAAGACAAATGGATTATTGATGGAAATTATAGTGTCTGTATACCAGAACGCATTAAAGAAGCTAATTCAATTATCTGGCTAGATACCAACGTGCTCACTTCAGCGCTTCGTTACGTAGTTCGAAGCTTAAAAAACAGCCCTGAGAGAATTGGCAGATTACCGGGCGCCAAAAATGAATTCAGGTTATTTATGCTTAAGCAGATTTTGTTCATTTACCCAAAAAACAGGGCGAAATACCAAAAGTTAATGAGCAACTGTGAAAAATTAGTTGTCTCTATTGTTGATATGAAAACTTTAAATCAATATTACACGCAATGGAATTTGCAAATAGCCAAATGTAAAGTGGCTACCGAGCGGTGACACTGAGTCACCGCAAGAAGTGGAAAATTGTTAAAAGAAAATCATTTACATAGGGAGGTAACCACAGGAGAGCGCTTCTTCGGCTTTTTGGGCTTATTTTATAATGATTTATTTTTTGCCTTTTATTATTGCCTTTTTTGACATCACCTCACTGTGTAACCTCCCTTCTACTCGGTTTGGGGGGTTGAGGGGACGATGGCAAGCGGCGACATGGTATATAAGGGGAACCCCACTGCCATCGTCTCTTATACTCACACTCTGAAAGAGCATTTAAATACTAAACAACCCATTTAGTGGGGTCTCTGCGCCGGGGGTCTTCATCGCCTATTTGGTTTTTTGGCTCTTCCCCTTCATTGCGGTTGTATCCTTCATCTTCTTTCCAGGGGCTGCGCTCGATGGATTCATCGCGGACTTCCCCTTCTTTCCAGCTGTGGGGCTCGTTTTTGTGCTCTTCGTGCTCATTGCATTCTTCATCGTCATTTTCTTCCTCCTGTTTATGCTCTTGTGTCATGCTATCGAGCCATTCTTTATGTTTTTTTTCATCCTCCAAGCCTTGGCGCAGGAAATCTTCTGCCTCGGTCGATTTTTCGGGATGATTATTTACACGCTCATAAGCAGTGTTGGTATCTTCTTCATTGGAGCTCATCGCTTTGAGAATGCTATCATCTCCAAACAGGTTTGCTACAACCACTTTGCCTTGAGTTAAAATACTTTTCGCACTGGGGCCTTCGGGTATTTTAGCATCCCGCTTTCTAAGAAAACTGCGGATTTCTTCAATGTGCCGTTGATGATCTTCTTTAAACTCTTTCAACTTTTCCTTATATTCTGTTTTATCTACCCGATTAATAGCGGCTTCATAAGCTTCAGCCGCATCGTAGTCTAGTTCACAGAGTTCATATAGAGCATCTTCAAAATTGGATTGTGTGCCTACCATGGTAGCCATAAAAACCTCCTTTAATTTATTTATTAATGACGTAATAACTGCTTACTATGCTAAAAAAAACACGCATATCAATTTAATTTGGTTATTAAATTCAGCAGTTTGAACGCTTTTATTTAGAAACATTTTATTAAATACAAACAGATTGTATCGTTATTTCTTATGAATGTCAATCACCCGGAAAATCCCTGTGCAAGAATTAAGTTATAAATCATTTATAAATCACGATATATTATTTATTAAGCAATATTGTTTATAACAAAAACCCCTGTATTTTAAGCATCATTTAACATTTAAAATTTTCCAAAAAAACCTTCGTTAAAAATGATATGCGAATGTTTTATGGAAAATAAATCTATTTTCTTTCTCTTAATCCTCAATAGCCTCGCAACTCATTAACCAAAAAACCTGCTGAACATCATGGCTTGCAATATTTTTAAAAATAGTGTATTATAATAGCTCAACTTCATAGAGGCCTATTGTGTCATGAAAATTATCTCTTAAAGCACCCGTGATAAGGGCATTAGATGAATACCCCCAGCGGGTATGATGCCTTATCTTAGCCAAATAAAGAGAATAATTGCCGTGTCTAAGCCTATTTTCGTAAACAACATCAGCCTCTCATTTCCACATAAAACGTGTTTTGAAGACTTTAGTATTCATATCCCTTCGGGCAGCCGTATTGCTGTTATAGGTCGAAATGGAAGCGGGAAAACGACATTACTGCATATGCTGCAGGGTGAAGTAAAACCTACTCATGGCAGTATTGAGTATCCCGAGAATTTGATTGTGGGTTTTGTACCGCAGATCATCGAAACACTCGAAACAACTGACGTTTCTATACCCAAAGCATTTCAAGCTGAGACGAGGCGTCCGTGCAGCCGAGCAGTACCGTGTATAAAGGAATACAGGAGCAGCGAGGCAAGCGAACAACAAAGTCTCAGCTTGAAAGGCAAAGGGTATAGCGGGGGAGAGCGATTTAATATGGCTTTTACAAAAGCCTTGAGTCTTGATCCGGCTGTTTTGCTCCTGGATGAACCTACCAATCATTTAGATGCTAAAAACCGCAGAAGCCTGCTGCGAATGTTACAAGCTTATACAGGCACATTAATCATCGCCTCTCATGATACTGAGTTGCTTCGCCATTGTGTTGACACCCTGTGGCATATCGATAACGCCAAGATCACGGTTTTTTCAGGCCATTATGATAACTACATTGCTGAAATACAAAACCGAAGAGCTTCTATTGAGCACGATCTCTTAAAGCTAAAAAGACAAAAGAACGCCTTACATCAGTCCCTTATGCAAGAGCAGGAAAGAGCGGCAAAAAGCCGAATGAAAGGAGAAAAAAACATTGAACAACGTAAGTGGCCAACGATAGTCAGCAAAGCAAAGGCTCTACGCGCAGAAGAAACTTCAGGGAATAAAAAATCTGCACTCGATCATAAAAAACAAGCATTAACAGAAGAATTGGCGAGTCTTCGTTTGCCTGAGATTATTCTACCCACTTTTTCGATCAATGCAGCCGATATTCCCGATAAAATCATTCTATCTGTCACCCAGGGCGAAATTGCCTACAACTCAAGCCATCTTATTCTTCAAAACACTCATTTATCTCTTGGCGCAAAAGGGCGTATGGCAATCACGGGTAATAATGGCAGCGGTAAATCTACCTTGATGAAAGCAATAGCAGGAGATAACAGAATTATTAAAAAAGGAGAGTGGTATCTGCCTAAAAAAGAAGAAATCGGTTATCTTGATCAACATTATAGTACATTAGATCTTAATAAAACGGTGTTTGACTCTGTGAGGGAGCTCGTTCCTAATTGGCCTTATGGCAAAGTGCGTCAGCATTTTACCGATTTTTTATTTTTTAATAATGAAGAAATTAATGCCTATGTTTATCAACTCTCCGGAGGAGAAAAAGCACGGCTCATTTTGGCGCAGATCGCTGCCAAAACCCCAAAACTGTTGTTACTAGATGAAATCACCAACAATCTTGATCTGCAGACAAAAAACCATGTGATCGAGGTATTAAAACACTATCCCGGCGCTTTGCTTGTCATTTCTCATGATGCAGATTTTTTAAAGGAGATTAATATAGAAGAGTATTACCGAATATAATTACTACACTGCAACATTAATTCCCGAGAAAAAATTTTAAGGGCTGCGCCGCGCCCTCTCCCGGCTGCCAGCCTGCCCTCTCCCGCTTGCGGGAGAGGGGATTAAATACGCTAAAAAAGTGCTTTTTTTTCCTCTCCCACGTCAGTGGGAGAGGGCGAGCCGCGCGAGCGGCGCGGGAGAGGGTGCGAGCGTAGCGAGCAAGAACATTACAATAATTAATGTTCCAAATCCCTATACTTCCAGAATCGATGGAGCAGGCGCATAAGCAAATAAAATCATACCTATACTAAAAGCCATAAACGCGATACCAATAGCGATATTAATAATGAACTCATACTGCTTCATAATATTAAGAAAATATTTAGAAGAAACAATTTGTGCGGCCACAGTAAACCATGCCCACGTTAAGATAGAAACTTCAACCCCCGCTGCTGTTCTTAGCTGAGCGACTTTGATATTTGCCATCGCTACTGCAAAAAAACTTACAAAATAAGCAAATGCTTTCGGATTAAGCGCATTGGTTAAAAAGCCATTAGCGATGGCTTTCCAAGCAGTCGTATGGGAAACCGTTCCCCCAGAGGCCGTGTTAAGGATCTGCTTTTCATTTTTTCTTTTCAATTCTGCGCTGATGGCTTGATATCCTTTATAAAAAAGATAAATCGCTCCTGCAGTTGCAATACTACGCATAATGTAAGGTGCTTTATTTATTAACAAGCTTAATCCCAACAAGCTGTAGCTTACATGAAAAGCAACCCCTATCCCTAACCCTACTGCTGACCAGCGAGCATAGCGCTTGCCTTATTGAGTACAGGCTTGCAAAATCAGCGCAAAATCAGGCCCTGGACTGGCCAATGCAATCAAATGAACCATACCCATTGTGAGTAAAAAAGCAATAGCATGCTCTGTCAGCATCATTTTTCTCTGTCATAATAATCAACTTCTGATTCTTTTCGAAATATTACATA
>JAJNDI010000002.1 GCA_021156325.1 Gammaproteobacteria bacterium | reverse complement strand
AAAAAGCGCTACACTGCCAGCCTATGGAATTTAGATCGTTTTATCAAAACTATAGCGCGCATATCAATACCGCTTTAAAACAGATATTAGATGAACGCGCCAACCAAATCCCGCTGCCGCTTGCAGATGCTTTGCGCTACAGCACTTTAAACGGGGGAAAACGGCTGCGTCCGGTGCTGGTATATGCCGCGGGGTATGCAGTGGTAAATGATCAAATCAGTCTATATCAACCTAACCTGGATTATTGTGCCTGTGCGTGTGAACTATTACATTGTTATTCCTTAGTACATGATGACCTGCCTGCTATGGATAATGATGATTGGCGGCGTGGTCAATTGGCGTGTCATAAACAATTCAGCGAAGCGGATGCCATCCTGACGGGAGATGCGCTGCAAGCGCTAGCCTTCGAATTATTAAGCCAAAAAATGATATCAATAAAGCCAGAACAACAGCTTGATATGATACGTTTAACCGCCAATGCTGCCGGCTGTCAGGGTATGGCAGGCGGCCAGGCTATCGATATGAGCAATAATGCCAATACACTGGAAGCATTAATCCTCATGCATCGCCTTAAAACAGGCGCTTTATTTAAAGCCGCTATTGGTTTAGGAGCACAAGCGGTAGGCTGCGAAGATGACAAACTTTTAAAAGGATTAGATCATTTTGCCGATCACATGGGTTTGGCTTATCAAATACAGGATGATATTATCGATTTCGGTAACCCGCAGGATTCTGATAGTAAGAATAATAAATGCACTTTTGTGAGTTTCTTAGGGTTAGAAAAAGCGAAGCTTTATTTACAAACAATTTATCAACAAGCGATTGATAGTTTGAATATACTTTCTTTACAGCACAAGATTTTGCAGGAATTGCTTGATCACTTTATTAAACAATAATTTTCAGCATCCCATAAGCCGGCTCTTCATAAGGGTGGGCTTTGCGCAAAGCCTGAATGACTGCATCTACTTTATCATCTCTACAGATCATCTCTACTTTGTATTCATCCAGTTTTTCCAGCATATTAGGCTTTCCAATATGTGGCTGACTACCCGGCAATGGACGAAATTGACCTGTTCCTTCAGTTTGCCAACAGACTTGATCATAACCTCCCATCGAACCGGCTCCTGCAGCAAATAAAGCTGCTTTAACTACCTCCAGATGGGTTCTTGGCACATAAAAATAAAGATGATACATCATTATACTCCTTATACTTTAAGTATATGCTCAATTACCAATTGAACTTTTTGATTTCCTCGAAAGATGTTTAGATCCAATCGATAAGCAATATGAATATAATCTTGCAGCTCGGGTTTCCATCCGAGTTTATCAACGTGAAATAGTACCGCTTCTACAGGCTGACTATCCGCTTCAGGCTTCAACCATAATTTAAGATGCGCCTCTCCTATCGCACGCAGATCGCTCACATAAAACTTTCCATCAAATAACGGTTCTGGAAAATCTTTCCCCCATGGGCCGCTATCTCGTAACAAAAGTGCAAATTGAGAAGAAAAACATTCTGTTGATAATTCTCCATCGCTTTTCAATTGATTGGTTAAGAGATCATCGGCTACGTTATTAGCTAAATAACTTTCAAAAGCCATTTTAAATCGCTCAAAATCTTTTTTACGAAGTGTCAAACCTGCTGCCATCGCATGACCTCCAAATTTTAAAATCAAATCGGGATGTGTCGTTGCAATATCACTTAAAACATCACGAATATGAACATGCGCAATAGAACGCGCCGATCCCTTTAATTCACCTTCTTCACCCTCAGCAAAAACGATAACAGGCCGGTGAAAGCGATCTTTTAAACGTGAAGCTACTATCCCTATCACACCTTGATGCCAATGAGGCTCTGTTAAACAGAGTCCCTTAGGCAAGGTTTCTTGCGAAGTTAAAAAAGAAACTGCTTCTAAAACCGCTAAAGCATCTTTTTGCATCTTAGACTCAATGAGTTTTCGCTCTTCATTCAGCGCATTTAAACGAGACGCTAAGTGACGTGCTTCCAATAAAGAGGCTGCCAACAGGCATTGGATCCCGATAGACATGTCTTCCAGCCTGCCCGCCGCATTTAGCCTGGGCCCTAATGCAAATCCCAGATCAGCGCTGACAATACGCTGATGATCTCTATTAGCAACGGCAAGCAGTGCCATGATCCCTGGACGCGCATGCCCTTCACGAATGCGGCGCAATCCATGATAAACCAGAATACGGTTATTGCGATCAAGCGGCACCACATCGGCAACCGTTCCCAGCGCAACCAGATCCAGATAAGGCGACAAAGACGGTTCCTGCTGCTGATGTTGAATAAACCAACCTGTTTCACGTAAATACCGGCGTAAAGCGAGGATAAGATAAAAGGCAACGCCAACACCTGCTAAACATTTGCTGGGAAATAAACACCCTGCTTGATTGGGATTAACAATAGCATCCGCATCCGGCAATTGATCAGGCGGTAAATGATGATCGGTAATAATTACCCCAACACCGTGTGCTTTGGCAATAGCCACCCCTTCAATGCTCGAAATCCCATTATCTACTGTGATAATAAGTTCTGGTTCACGTTTAAGGGCCACTTCAACAATTTCAGGGGTTAAGCCATAACCATATTCAAAGCGGTTTGGCACAAGATAATCAACGTGTTTAAAACCCAAATCCCGCAAAGCAGAAACCATCAAAGCCGTGCTGGTAGCGCCATCTGCATCAAAATCACCGATGATCATCACCCGTTTTTGCCGGGTTAAAGCCTCTATCAAACAGGCAACCGCCTTGCCACTATTTAATAACTGATCAGGAGGATAAAGACTGTTTAAGTGATAATCCACTTCTGAAGGTATGGTTACATCCCGGTGCCAATAAATTTTTTTTAAAACAGGATGAGTTTCATTAGAAAAATGATCTTGGAGTGTAGGAGCGATATGTCGGACGATCACCTTGTCCATAGTGTCCTCTGGAAAACAGCATACTTTTTGCTTATAATAACACTTTGAAAAACGAAGGGTAAGTATGCAGTTAAGTGAAGACAAAGCCGTTGGCGATTATATTATTCATTCTTATGGTGAAGGTTTCGTCAAAGTGAATGAGGAAACTTTAACGCGAAGCTTTATTGTTGCCCCCGCAGGATTGCTATCAACCTGGGAAGTTTACTCTATAGACGATTTAAATAACTGCACGGTGCAGCCTTTATTAACTCTTGATCCACACCTTAATTTAATCCTTCTCGGCACAGGGAAAACAGTACGTTTTCCCTCACCGGTTTTGCTAACTACCTTTTATGAACGCGGCATTGGGGTTGAAATCATGACAACCCCTGCAGCCTGTCGTACCTATAGTCTATTACTGTCCGAAGGACGGCAGTTCGTGTGTGGGATTATCCTGTAAATTAGGTGGACTGACTCTGGTGTGATGATATTCGACACCAGGAAGCAGCGCAGCACTTTCCAGTAAATTTCTAAGCTCAGATACCGCATTATAATCACAGTAAGCAACAACAGAATACAGCTGACTGACTTTATCATCTCTCCAAATAGATTCTTCTCTGGTAGCATCGTTCGCTATCTTTCTCATAGTAGCCAGATCATGGCAATTACAGAGCATATATACATGCTGCGGTATCTTCTTAAATATGAAAAACCCGCCGCTTTCTTTAAAGGTGTTTTGAATATCTGTCTGAAGCTTTCTAAGTGCTTCAGTTTCCAATGAAGATGACGGAAAAAAAGCGCTGGGAGGTATCCTAGAGAAATCAGGCTCAGGATATGATTGCCGCACTAAAGGAGGGGCGCTAGGAGTGGGGCCCACATATAAGCTGTGGGTTACCGGGACAGGCTTATCATTGCTATTAACCTGCTCTGCAACAGGAGAAACAAAAGATAATGAAGATGATGGAAACAAAGCGCTGGGAGGTATCCTAGAGAAATCAGGCTCAAGATATGATTGCCGCACTAAAGGAGGGGCGCTAGGAGCGGGGCCCACATATAAGCTGTGGATTACCGGGGCAGGCTTATCATTGCTATCAACCTGCTCGCGGGGAATAAAGGTATTAATTAGATTTTGCAGAGAATCTGCCAAAGTGTTATTGCGCTCAATAAGATAAGCGTTAGCAATATTAACGCTTTGAACACACGCCACATTGGTAGCTTCTGTATCGTAAAAATAGATATTCTTTTCATTAAACTGGCGTTTCATATTATTCTTTAACTCTGGTGCCATATCATGTCCAAGATAAGAAACAACTGTATAAGAAATGCCAGTTTTCTCAAGAGCCTGCTGGTAGTAAGCAGCCTGCGGGTCATCCTGTGGCACTAATAAAAAGAGGCTGAACTCTTTAAAGCATAGACGCTGTAATCGTGATGCCACTGCCTCACTCAGTTGCTTGGGCTCAGGTTGTGCAGGGCTGAAAACAAAATTCTCATCAATAAGGCTGCTTAAAGTTAAAACTAATGCTTTTTGTGGTATAAACATATTTTTCTCCTCGTTATATAATTATTAAAAAATAGGTATTCTCTTGCTCATCAGGCAAGGTTTTGAGATTGTAATCAATAAAAACACAAAGTCAAGCAGATAGGGTGATTTTAAAAGAGGGTTTTATGACAGAACTGGATGTAAGGTTAATTATTGAATTGACTCATCTTTTTCCGGCTTTTGCGAAGGTAAAATCCGCGCCAGTTTAACAATGTTATCTTTCATGGCCAAGACTTCGATAGGATAACCCTCGATATGCACCCAAACGCCTACCGTTGGTATGGTTTCCAATTGTTCTACGATCAATCCATTTAAGGTTTTGGGGCCGTCTGTGGGTAAATCCCATTCCATCACACGATTGATTTCCCGCAAATTGGTTTCACCTGCAACCAATGCAGATCCATCCGATTGAGGATGAATTTCAGCAGCGGTGGTAAATCGCTCACTGGTAAATTCGCCGACTATTTCTGCTAAAATATCTTCTAATGTTACCAAGCCTTGAATATCTCCATATTCATCGACTACCAATGCACTGCGCTGACGCTCTTTTTCAAATTGCAGCAATTGTAAATGCAGCGGCGTTGTTTCAGGAATAAAATAAGCAGGCTTTAACAAACGTAAGAGACTTCTCTTTGAAAATTTATTGCTGGCAATAGATTGAATGGCTTCTCTGACGTGCAGAATTCCCTTTAAATCATCGATGTGCCGATAATACACAGGCAGCCGGTTATGTTTTGTTTGGACAATATTAGCTATAATTGTAGACATGGAAGCATTCAAATCAATCCCTTCAATTTCACTTCGAGAAGACATGACATCTTCAACCGTCACGTGTTCCAAATTCAAAATACGAAGCAACATTTCTTGATGCTGTTCCGAGATATGACCGCTGGATTCATGCACAATAGTACGCAATTCATCGATGCTTACTTTTTCTGATTTTACTTTATCTAACTTAACACCGAACAAACGTAAGCTTGCATTGGCTATAACGTTTGTCAGCCACACCAAAGGATAGAGTAACCATAAGAGAAACCGCAAGGGCAATGCCGTTGCAAAGGCCGTGCGTTCAGGATACAGGGCAGCGACCGTCTTTGGCATGATTTCCGCAAAGATTAATATCACCAGGGTTAAGAGGATAGTTACGATCAATACACCCAGCTGATCAAACCAACTCGATGCCAGCATCGTTGCAAAAGAAGAAGCCAAAATATTGGCAAAGGTATTGCCAATCAGGATAACGCCTAATAAGCGATCGGGACGCTTTAAGAGTGTTTCAGCCCGTTTTGCGCCGCTATGTCCTTGACGGACCAAATGCCGCAAACGGTAGCGGTTTAAAGACATCATGCCTATCTCTGATGCGGAGAAAAAGGCAGATAACAAAATGAGTAATAATAATCCTAAAAGAGATAATTCAATGAAGTGTTCTGAAAAAAGCATATTTTCCCTTTATTTCACGATCTTCCTTCAACACTTGTATTTTCTCATAAAAAAATGTGAAAATACAGGCAATTCACCCTTAGGTAAAGATTATGTTTGACAGTTTAAGCCAACGGCTTAGTACATCCCTTCAAAAACTCACCGGTAAAGGCCGGCTCACGTTTGACAATATCAAGGACAGTTTAACAGATATTCGTAAAGCCTTGCTCGAGGCTGACGTTGCCTGGTCAGTGGCAAAACCTTTTTTAGATGAGGTAAGAAAGCGGGCTATTGGCCGTGAAGTGGCAAAAAGCATTAATCCGGGTCAAACCTTCATTAAGATCGTACAAGAAGAATTAACCCGCACGATGGGCGAAGCCAATGAAACCTTGAATTTACAAACAGCGCCGCCCGCCGTTATTTTGATGGCCGGCTTACAAGGATCAGGCAAAACAACTTCTGTTGCAAAGCTTGCGCGTTATTTGCAAGAACGCGAAAAAAAATCGGTTCTGGTTGTTAGCACTGATATCTATCGTCCCGCAGCAATTGAACAATTAGAAACACTGGCTCGCGAGATCAATACTGCCTTTTTTCCAAGTCATACTTCACAACAACCGGTGGCGATTGCCAAAGCGGCTCTTGAACAGGCGAAGAAAACCCATACCGATGTTCTCATTATCGATACCGCCGGCCGGCTGCATATCGATGAGACCATGATGAAAGAGTTAAGCACCATTGCAGAAGCAACCCATCCCATTGAAACATTATTTGTGATCGACAGCATGACCGGTCAAGATGCAGTGAATACCGCAAAAGCGTTTAATGATGCCCTTTCATTAACCGGGGTAATCCTCACCAAAACCGATGGGGATGCCAGAGGCGGCGCTGCTTTGTCGGTACGCATGGTTACCGGCAAGCCGATTAAATTTTTAGGGGTTGGTGAAAAAGTCGATGCCCTGGAACCCTTTTATCCAGAGCGAATAGCCTCTCGTATTTTAGGCATGGGGGATATCGTCAGTCTTGTTGAAAGCGCAGAACGCCACATCGATGAGAAAAAAGCTGAAAAACTCGCGAAGAAGATTAAAAAGGGACAGCGTTTTAATCTGGAAGATTTCCGGGATCAATTACAGCAATTACGTAAAATGGGCGGGTTAACGAGTCTCTTAAGCAAAATGCCCGGCATGGGACAAATGTCTAACATGGCTCAAAATCAATTGGGTGAAGGGCAGATGAAAAAAATGGAAGCCATTATTAACTCTATGACTAAAGTTGAGCGGCAAGATCCCGAGATCATCAACCCTTCACGCCGGCGCCGCATAAGCGTTGGATCAGGCACGGATATACAAGAAGTTAATCGCTTGTTAAAACAATTCAAGCAAATGCAAAAAATGATGAAACGCTTTGGCCGCGGCGGCGGTGGAATGCAAGATTTAGTCTCAGGCTTTGGCAGCAAATTACCCCCGGGGCTGACATAATCTCCTCCTAATTAATACCCCTATTGCACCCTGCCTCGGAACGGGCTAGAATGCAGCCCTTTTGCAAGGTATTTTGCGCGAATCAAGAGGAATAGAATACGATGGTAGTTATTCGTTTATCCCGTACAGGCACTAATAAACGGCCCTTTTATCATGTGGTTGTCGCTGACAGGCGTATGCCGCGCGATGGCCGCTATATCGAACGTCTGGGGTATTTCAACCCGATTGCAGCGGGTAAAGAAATCCCGCTTTGTTTAAAAACAGACCGTGTTGAATATTGGCTCTCTCAAGGCGCTCAGCCAAGTGATCGAGTCGACAGCTTATTGAAAGACTGGAAAAAACAAGGCCAGACGGCAGCTGAAGCAGCTTAAGTGTAGTGATGGGTAGCAGCATAGGGCAATTGCCTGATACAACCGAGATCCTGACTGTCGGTAAGCTGGGGAGAGTCTACGGTTTGCAAGGCTGGATGCGCTTGATGTCTTATACCCATCCTGGTGAAAATATTTTTACCTATGCCCCGTGGTACCTGGGTTTAAAAGGACAATGGCAACCCTGTGAAGTGGCTGCTCACAAAGCGCATGGTAAAGGTTGGATCATACGATTAGCAGATTGCGATCATTGTGACAAAGCTAACCGGTATGTGAATGCGCTGGTAGGCATAAAAAAAGAAGCGCTTAACCCGCGCGGGCCCGATGAATTATATTGGCATGAATTGATTGGCTTGACGGTTGAAAATACGCAAGCAGAAGAACTCGGTACCATTGTTGATCTAATCAACACCGGTGCTAATGACATCCTGGTGATACGTAATAAGGATAGCGGGAAAGAACAATGGGTACCTTATCTTTCCGATGTTATTCTGCATATTGACCTTGACGAACAACGCATGCAGGTTAATTGGGATCGCGAACTGTGACAATGCAATTTGGCGTTGTGACGCTACTCCCTGAAATGCTGGATGCTTTAAAACACGGTATCACAGGGCGGGCGATGCAAGCAGGCATTATTAAAGTAGCCTGTTTTAACCCGCGTGATGAAGTACATAACGTACATCGCACGGTAGATGACAGACCATATGGCGGCGGCCCTGGAATGGTAATGCAAGCCCCTCCGTTAGCAGACAGTGTTAAACGGGCCAAAGCAGAGTTAGGGGAAAAATGTTCTGCCAAGGTGATCTATGTATCACCCAAAGGGCGCTGCTTAACGCAAGCAGCAATACAGAATTTAGCGGCTTCTGAAGCGTTGATCCTGGTAGCAGGACGTTATGAAGGCGTTGATGAACGCTTTATTGAATCCCATGTTGACGAAGTGTGGTCGATAGGGGATTATGTTTTAAGCGGCGGGGAATTAGCCGTGATGGTGATGATCGATGCCATCACGCGTTTGCTGCCAGGCAGCTTGGGAGATCCCGATTCGACCTCGGAAGAATCGTTTACGCAGGGGGTTTTAGAGTACCCGCATTATACGCGCCCGGCGGTCTATGAAAACCGCCCTGTGCCAGAAGTATTATTAAGCGGCGATCATAAAATGATTAACGAATGGCGGCGTCAACAAGCGCTGGGACAAACATGGCTACACCGTCCGGATTTATTGGCAACAATAGATTTAACGCCGCAAGAAAACGCCTTGCTGCAGGCTTTTAAAGCAGCATATAAGAACGCTGATAAAGGTTCTCGTTAAAGGGTTAATTAGGAGTACAGGTTATGGTTAATTTCATCGAAGCAATAGAACAAGAATTAATGAACAAAGAGGTTCCTGATTTTGGCGCAGGCGATACTGTGGTAGTACAAGTCAAAGTCAAAGAAGGCGATCGTCAACGATTGCAAGCTTTCGAAGGCGTTGTCATCGCCAAACGTAACCGCGGTTTAAATTCTTCTTTTACCGTACGCAAAATGTCACATGGTGAAGGCGTAGAACGGGTTTTCCAAACATACAGTCCTTTGGTAGATTCCATCACCGTAGTCCGCCGTGGACAAGTGCGTCGTGCCAAATTATATTTCTTGCGTGATCGTGCTGGTAAAGCAGCCCGGATTAAAGAAAAATTGGTTACGAAAGAGAAAATAAAGGCGTAATCGCTGCGCAATCAACCACTTACAGATTGACTCCTCGAGCTAAATCCCGTATAATAGGGTTCTTTAAGGCAAGGGGAAAAGCATTGTGTTTTACTCTAAACAACATATGATCAAACGCATATTGATGCTTGTTTCATTGTCTTTTTGCTTTTTTGCCGTGAGCGCACAACCCACGACTGTTATCCGTTCTGCCCCCTTATCCACCGAAAACCAACGCTTCATCAATACACTTTTGCCAATGATCACAGCTGCTAACGATAAAGTCATTAAAGAACGGTCTCAGCTTAAAATCCTGCATGCCAAATTTGAGGCGAAAAAACCGCTTTCCGTACGTGAACAACAATGGCTAACGCATTTAGCACAGCGCTATCACGTCAATTCTGATTTTACGCAAACAGACAATTGGACCATTTTATTAAGACGGGTTGATGTATTACCCCCTTCTCTGGTGTTAGCCCAAGCCATTACCGAATCTGGCTGGGGGCGTTCACGCTTTGCTAAAGAAGGGAATAATTATTTTGGACAATGGTGTTTCAGCGAAGGCTGCGGGTTAGTTCCTCTAGCACGTCCAGCAGGTCAAACCTATGAATTACGCGTATTTGAAAATATGAACACTGCCCTTACCAGCTATTACTACAATTTGAATGTCAACGAAGCTTATATTCCGCTGCGGCTCATTCGATCTCACGCCCGCGAACAAAACAACACCCTCTCCGGCGTACAATTGGCAAAAGGATTAACCCAATACTCTACCCGCAAAGACGCTTATATACGGGATATTCAAACTGTCATTACCCGCTTTCATTTAAACCAATACGATAACGGCGTTCAAGCTGTTTAACATCTGGTTGAAAAGGCGAGATTTCAATTAAGAAGTAAAATTCTCACTGCTGCGCGCTTCCCTCTCCCGCGCCCGCTTTCGCTAAAGCTACAGCAGGCTTGCCCTCTCCCACTAACGTGGGAGAGGGGATTTAATACTGTAAAATAAGGTTTTTTTTCCCTCTCCCGCAAGCGGGAGAGGGAAAGCTGCGTCAGCAGCGCGGGAGAGGGAGCATGAACATGCACAATAATTAACTTTACACTGTATTACCAGTGAGTTTTGTTTTTTTACACAACAACCCGCTTAACACGCGGCGTGACCTGGCAAAATAATTCATATGCTGTGGTATTGGCAAACTTGGCAATTTCTTCGGCTGATAAGCCTTCACCCCATAATACGACAGGTGATCCGATTTGAGCTTCAGGCTGAGTTCGTAAATCGACCGCTATCATATCCATCGACACACGTCCAATTAAGGGTACTCGTTTACCATTAACCAATACCGGTGTGCCGTTTGGCACATGACGCGGATAACCATCCCCATAACCAAAAGCCACAATCCCCACACGCGTGGCTTCAGGGCAGCGCCATGTTCCATCATAACCAATGGTTTCACCAGCATCGCAGTCTTGAATGGCCATTAATACGGTGCGTAACGTCATTACCGGTTGAAGATGATAATTCGGGGCGGTAGTCCCATCCACAGGTGAAGCGCCGTATAACATCATCCCGGGGCGCACCCAATCCTGATGCGTATCCGGTGAATGCAAGATAGCTGCTGATTTCGCAAGACTGCATTCAATCGGCTCGCCTTGATTATCAAAATGGGCAATCATCTCCCTAAAGGTATTTAACTGCTCTTCTGTCTTTTTGTGATCCCCTGCATTGGCATTCGCAAAATGGGTCATGCAGCGTAAGGGTTTTGCAACCTGCCTACACTCGATCAAACGCTGCCAGGCGTGAGGCGCCTCTTCGGGCCTTAGGCCTAAACGGTTCATGCCTGTATTGACTTTAAGCCATAAAAAAATGGGGTTTGGAAGGTGTGTTTTTTCCAGGATATCGATTTGCCATGCAGAATGAATGATTAATTGAATGTTTTGCTGGGCAGCAATGATAAAATCATCAGCCTCAAAAGCGCCCTGAAAAACCAATAGGGGAATATCAATCTGCGCTTCTCGTAAACTTAAGGCTTCTTCAAGACGCGCAACGCCAATAATATCAACGCAATGGTTTTCTTTTAAAATATTTGCGATGGGCAGCAAGCCATGACCATATGCGTCAGCTTTTAACATCGCAATGATCCGCGAGCCTTTAGCGTGTTGTTTGACAATATTGACATTGTGCAGCAGCGCCTTGGCGCTCAACTCCATATAGGCTTGCTTAATCACGAATGCGGCTCTCGATAAGGCTCATACGATAAATTATCAAAACGCATATATTGCCCTAAAAAAGCCAAACGGATTTTTCCAATCGGGCCATTACGATGCTTACCGATAATGATTTCAGCGATCCCTTTATCAGGAGAATTTTCATCATAGACTTCATCTCGATAAATAAAGGCGATCAAATCAGCATCTTGTTCAATAGCGCCTGATTCACGCAAATCAGACATGACAGGACGTTTATCACTGCGCTGCTCAAGCGAGCGGTTTAACTGCGATAAAGCAATAACAGGGACTTTTAATTCTTTAGCCAATGATTTCAAGGCGCGCGAAATTTCTGAAATCTCAAGATTGCGGTTTTCCCTAAAACCGGGAACATGCATTAATTGCAAATAATCCACCAAGACTAAACCTAATTGTCCGTGTTCACGGGCTAAACGGCGTGCCCGTGATCTCACTTCAGTAGGCGTTAACCCCGGTGTGTCATCAATATAGGTTTGCGTTTCTGATAATAATGTCAGATTAGATCCTATTCGCGACCAATCTTCATCACTTAAATCCCCTGTGCGTAATTTGTGATGATTTATCCTGCCTAGCGAAGAAAGCATGCGCATCGCGATGGCATCGCCCGGCATTTCAAGGCTAAAGATCAAAACAGGTTTTTTCTGTTCCTGCTGTAAATTTTGCAAAGCAACTTGTTCCGCAATATTAACGCCGAGCATCGTTTTACCCATGGAAGGCCGCCCCGCAATGATGATTAAATCAGAAGCTTGCAAACCCGTGGTTAATTGATCGAGATCTTTAAACCCCGTAGCAGTCCCCGTAATGGCACCGCCCGTACGATATAAAGTATCGATACGCTCCATGGCTTGACCTAACCATGTTGGTAAAGCAACCGGGCCTTCAGTGGCAGAATCTTTTTCGGCTATCTCAAAGATACGACGCTCGGCTTCGTCTACAATATCGCGCGTTTCACGTCCATTAGGACTAAACGCATCATCGGCAATACTGCCGGCAGCGCTGATAAGACGGCGCAATACAGAACGTTCACGAACAATATCAGCATAAGCCACAATATTAGCTGCCGTGGGGGTATTTTTCACCAATTCAAATAAATACACTTCGCCGCCAGCATTTTCCAACGCTTGTCTTCCCTTTAACAAATCAGCAACGGTTAATACATCAACGGGCTTATTTTTAGAGACTAATTCATCGATGGCTTGAAAGATAAGACGGTGATCAGCACGGTAAAAATCGGCAGCATAAATACGGCCGTTGACCCGATCCCATGCCGTGGTATCGAGCAAGATCCCGCCGATCAATGATTGTTCCGCTTCAATGGAATGCGGCGGGATTTTAACGCCGGCTGTTTTGCTGCCTGCCTTGGCGGCGATAATTTCTGTCGACAAGTCCTTATTCCTCTGCTGTGACTATCACCTTGACTTCAATGGTAACTTCGTTATGCAAATAAACGATGACCGTATGTTCACCTACGGTACGAATAGGCGATGGCATTTGTACTTCGCTTTTTTCAACCGGCGCGCCTGTTTTTGAAATCTCTTCTGCCACTTCGCGCGGCCCTAATGAACCATATAATTTACCTTCCTCACTGGCATGAGCAGCGATAGTAATCGTTAAATCGGTCAATGCTTCTGCCCGTTTTTTTGCATCTGCTAGTTTTAACGCAGCTGTTTTTTCAAGCTCGGCGCGGCGTTTTTCAAATACTGCGATATTATCCGTTGTTGCTGTTACAGCTTTACCTTGCGGCAATAAATAATTGCGTGCAAAACCGGCTTTAACGGCAATATTATCGCCTAATTTACCTACATTGGTAATGTCTTCTAATAAAATAACCTTCATTGCTCTTTACCCCTCTTCATTTAAACTCGTGAAAACCGATGACGAAAATCAACTACGCTATCAACGCAGGCTATTAACAATAATCCTGGCAGCATAGCCTTGCTTAACGCCGTTAATCCAAGGTAAATCAGAATGATGAATACCCACCCTGCTTTACGCCGATAAAAAAAACCGTGTATCAAACTCAAGCTCGCTATCAACCAGACAGTGAGCACTATCGGCACGATACCAAATAAAGATGCCGATCGAAACCAAAAGAATAATGCTGCACACAACAAAAAAATAAACATCAATGCAACAGGCAATCTGATGCTTAACAATTCCTTAGCCAGCGAAACAGACTGGGGGAAAACCCGAGACTGCCACCATCGTGCCACAAGCAATTGACCAATACCGGCAACATATAATACAACGACAATCATACTGCCTGTAAAATAATTCGCTAATTCCGGCGTGAAAAACTGTTGGTAAAACCGTATACCGATTTTTGCAACATCTACTCCTGTACCAAAAGGCGAGATCGCCTGAGTAAATTCTGAGACTTGCATCAAACTTTTCTCTAACCAAACGATTATTAAAAGCCCTATCTCGTCTGCAAACCATCGCAGCAAAAACAAGAGAGGCAATCCTACCACTAAAGTAGCAATCAAGATCACCGTCCAACCCGCTTTACGCCGTAATAACAATCCCATTGCCCATACAAAAAGTCCGCCGGCAAAAGCAGAACTAAAAAGAGACAAGATTGCCGCCAAAACATCGCCATCACGGTATACAACGTAACTGTAAGCCACATTAACTAAAATCAATACCAATAGCGCTACTGCACTTTCTTTCGGTGTTTTACACAGGGTGACTAACCCTAAAACAACCGATGCTAGCCAACCCATCAAGGGTATCAAGGTACTGGCAACGATAATCCACAACCCATTGATTGGCTTTTTTAGTATGTATTGCCCAAATGCTCGCATCATAGCAAAACCGCTATGGGTTATTGGCGATCACTGTAGGGTAATAATGCCAAAAAGCGCGCTTTTTTGATCGCCTGGGCTAACATGCGTTGATAATTCGCTCGTGTACCCGTAATGCGGCTTGGAACGATCTTGCCCGATTCACTGATAAAT
Source organism: Gammaproteobacteria bacterium (assembly GCA_021156325.1). Taxonomy (GTDB): domain Bacteria; phylum Pseudomonadota; class Gammaproteobacteria; order JAJFKG01; family JAJFKG01; genus JAJNDI01. The sequence continues at coordinate 61,047 of JAJNDI010000002.1, read as the reverse complement.
GATTTCAACGTGTTGGTATCTTTGTAATCGATATTATCGACACCATCTGCGGTAAAACGACAAAACTTTTTACGGCGATAATAAGAAACACTCATGCTAATTTTCTCCTATAAACTTGATTTCACCTGGTCTTTCACCCCCTTTAAAAAGAGGCTAATCGGGTAACGCCCGAAGGGAAAGATGTTGAGTAAATTAATCCTGGTTGCTATCGGTAGCAGCTTCATTTACAAAAGATTCATCTGCAGGGGACTCCGAATCAAAATGCTCAGGACGACCTTGTCTTTCACCACGGCCGTGGCCTGAGTGGCTGCGGCGTGGGCGTGTTTCGTCTTCTTTTTCTTTCATCATCGGTGAAGGAGCAGTAATCGCTTCATCACATTTCACCACCAAATGGCGAATAATCGCATCATTGAAGCGAAATGCGGTTGTCATTTCTTCCAGGGTTGGTTGATTACATTCAACATTCAATAAAATATAATGGGCTTTGTACACTTTATTGATAGGATAAGCCAATTGGCGGCGTCCCCAATCTTCCTGGCGATGTACACGGCCTTGGGTTGCTTCCACCATATCAGCGTAACGTTTGACCATGCCAGGCACTTGTTCGCTTTGGTCGGGATGAACCATGATAACAATTTCATAATGTCGCATTGTAAAGACTCCTTTTGGTTAAAAGTTCCCCAACAAGTGGTGGAACAAGGATTAAGTTGAGGGGGGATTGTACGAAAAAGCGAGATCAATGTACAGTTAATATTAATTAAGTTGTTATTAATCACTACAAAAATTAAAACTTTCAACAACTAAGGCTTAAAAATACCCTCAATTTTTTAGAATCGGACTGGTTTAGGACAAGGGTTTGTGCTTTTTTTGACCTTATATTTACCCGCCTCTTTTCATACTGCTGCGCAGCACCCTCTCCCCGCCCTACGGGCGGCCCTCCTCCCACTGTCGTGGGAGAGGAGGGGATTTTTTCTTCCTCTCCCGCTTCGCGGGAGAGGGGAGGCTGCTGTAGCAAGAGCTACAGCGGCCGGGAGAGGGCGCCGCGCAGCGTTGAGAGAAATCCATCGCACCTTAAAGTAGAATAGTCTCTAAATGCAGAGCAAATTAAATTGGCTTGATTTAGAGACAACTGATGATCACACAGCAAGATAAATTATGGCATATCGTTGAAATGTATACGGGAGATGATGATAAAACCTATTTTAGAAATTTGCTTATTAATACCCCTATTCCTCATCCATTAGGTGCTTACTCGGATCCCTGTCCCGCTACCGGAATTGTATTTAGACAATTTAATGCCAATGCTTTTTTCGATTGGCATACGGCGCCGCAAGCGCAGTACATCATTTACCTGGAGGGTGAAGTAGAAGTAAAAACGAGCGGCGGTGAAACACGACGTTTTACAGCAGGTGATATTTTACTGGCCAATGACACCCGGGGAGCGGGACATATCACCAAAACATTAAGTGCGGGGCGATCTCTTATTGTTAAAGTATAAACTGGGCTCTTTGCAAAGGAACGCTGCAATATGAACAACACTTTCGACATTGGCATTATTGGCGCTGGCATTATTGGTTTAACGATTGGTGCAGAACTCATCAAACGGTATCCCGCCTTGTCTATTGTCATCCTCGAAAAAGAAAATCAGGCCGGTATTCATGCAAGCGGCCGTAACAGCGGCGTGATGCATTGCGGTATTTACTACGCTAAAGATTCTCTAAAAGCCAAAGCCTGTGCTGCCGGCAGACAACACATGATTGATTTTGCCAAACAAAGCGGCATCTCCGTCAAAGAACAAGGCAAAGTGATCGTGGCAACAGATGAAACTGAACGGCTTACGCTTCAAAAATTATATGATAACGCTCTTTCAAACCAGATCCCGGTTCAACAGCTGGATGAAAAAGAATTACAAGAGAAGGAACCTTATGCAGCAAAAGGTACAGGCGCTATTTTCTGTCCTACAACCGCTGTTATCGATCCAAAACAAGTATTAATCAAATTGCAATCTCAGCTTGAAAAACAAGGCGTTACTTTTTTATTTAATTGCGCTGTCATAAAACTAAACAAATATAATAGGTTATTGACAACACAAGGCTATATTGATTGTGCTTATTTTTTCAATTGTGCAGGCGCTCATGCCGATACCGTTGCCAAATTATTTGGCTTGGCTGAACAATACCAATTGCTGCCTTTCAAAGGGCTATATTGGAAATTAAAACCCTCTGCTCAACATAAAGTCAATGCAAATATTTATCCTGTTCCGGATCTGAATATGCCGTTCCTGGGTGTACATTTTACCCGCACAATCGATAGTCAGGTTTATATAGGTCCTACAGCAATTCCAGTATTCGGGCGAGAAAATTATCGACGCTTTCAGGGTATACATTTTCGGGAATCTTTATCAATTAGTTATCAACTTTTTCAACTGTATTGGCAAAATACACATCATTTCCGTAATGTAGTCCACAGAGAATTTAAAAAATATCACGCCTTTCATTTTATGCAATCTGCGCGCAAACTAGTGCCTACTCTTTGCAAAGAGGATATGGAACCTTCACCCAAGACCGGGATCAGAGCTCAACTGGTCAATACCAAAAATCACCAGCTTGAACTAGATTTCATTCTGGAACAGACAGAAAATTCATTGCATATACTCAATGCCATTTCACCGGCATTTACCAGTGCTTTTGCCCTGGCAAAAATGATCGTGGATAAAGCAGCCTTAGCGCTGCCGTAATGCCTCAAAGAGACACACACCGGCAGCAACAGAAACATTGAGGCTTTCAACCTGGCCGTGCATAGGGATCTTAAAAAAGGCATCGCAGTGTTTGCGCGTTAAATCCCGTAATCCGGTACCTTCAGCACCCAAAACAAGCGCCACAGCCCCTTTAAAATTCAAAGCATATAACGACTTATCGGCTTGCGCGCAAGCCCCGTAAATCCAAACACCTTTTTCTTTTAACTGCGCCATTGTCCTTGCCAAATTCACTACCGATACAAAAGGAACTGATTCTGTCGCTCCGCAAGCAATTTTGCGCACAATCGGTGTTATGGATGCTGCTTTATCTTTAGGCGCAATCACCGCATTCACCCCTGCCGCATCTGCCGTACGCAAACAAGCTCCCAGATTGTGGGGGTCTTGTACGCCGTCTAAGATTAATAAAAATGGCGGTTTTGTTAACGTTTCAAGATAAGAAAATAAAGCTTTTTCATCATTGGGCAAACTAAAAGAAGGATTGGGCTTACATTCAATAATAACCCCTTGATGGTGTTGATCTCCAATCAAATCTGTTAAAGCTTGTCTATCAAGACGCTTAAGAGGAATATGGTGTCTTGCTGCTAATTCAGTAATAGCTTGCAAAGAAGTATCATTTCGGCCATGCAAAGTGTAGATACACTGAATATCGGAAGGGCGCGATGAACACACAGCCTGCGCTGCATGAATTCCATAAATATAACGATTTCTTGCACTCATTCTACAATGTCCAGATCAATTTGTTTGGCATCTACATTAACCCGCGAAACACTCACTTTTAATTTATCGCCTAAACAATACCGTTTTTGAAAGCGTCTGCCAATCAAACAATGCTGAACAGGATCAAACTGATAATAATCTTCAGGTAATGCAGTAATGTGTACAAGCCCATCGATAAAAATTTCATCGAGCTGTACGAATAATCCAAAACCCGTCACACTGGTTACCATACCTGAATAAACATTCCCCACTTTATCGCGCATAAATTCACATTTAAGCCAATCCCCTACGCTGCGAGTGGCTTCATCAGCACGGCGCTCTGTCATCGAACAGTGTTCACCCAAACGCGACATCATTGCAGGAGTATAAGAAAAAGTTTGCTTTTTAGATTTGGATTGGGAAACAAGATGAGAAATAGCACGATGCACAATCAGATCAGGATAACGCCGAATGGGCGAGGTAAAATGTCCATAGGCTTCATACGACAACGCAAAATGTCCCTGGTTTTCAGCACCGTAAACAGCTTGGCTGAGCGATCGCAAAATCACCATTTGAATCAAAGCTGCATCAGTTCTTGTCATCACGGTCTCTAATAGTTTGGCGTAATGCAGCGGCTCTGGCTTGGATCCCCCTTTTAAATCGAGACCTAATGGTTTTAGAAAATCCCGAAGCTGCGTCAATTTATCCTCACCGGGCGCAGGGTGGATCCGAAACAAAGCCGGTATTTCATGCTCGATGAGAAAACGGGCTGTGGATACATTAGCCGCTAACATACATTCTTCAATAATACGATGCGCTACCGTCCGTTCGCGCGGTTTAATGGCAGCAATCTGACCTTTTTCATCAAACTCAAAATAGGATTCTACAAAATGAAAATCAATAGCGCCTCTTTTATTACGACTTGATAACAAGGCTAAATATAAACTGTGCAAATGATTTAAATGAGGCAAGAGAGCAGCATAACGTTTGGTATGAGCGCTGCGTTCGTTGTTCAATAACGCTGTGACTTCTTCATACGTAAATCGTGCTTGAGATTGCATAATACCATGATAAAAACGCGATTGCGTTAATTTCCCCTGCGCGGTGATAGTCATATCACACACTAAACAAAGCCTGTCTACGTTGGATTTTAAAGAACACAAGCCATTAGACAAAGACTCAGGCAGCATTGGTAAAACCCGTCTTGGAAAATACACAGAATTACCGCGCAATTGAGCTTCTTTATCCAGTGCGCTGTCGGGTTTAACATAAAAACTCACATCAGCAATTGCGACTATCAAACGCCAGCCGCCTTTAGGAAGAGGTTCGCAATAAACCGCATCATCAAAATCCTTCGCATCGATTCCATCGATAGTCACCAGCGGTAAATGACGCAGATCTTCACGCGATGTTTTATCTCGTTCAGCAACTTCTTCTCCTAAATGTTGCGCTTCTTCTAAAGCTGCTGCTTCCCATTCAAAAGGCAAATGATAACTTCGGATAGCAACATCGATCGTCAAATCAACTGCTAAATCCCGTTTTAAAATTTCAGTGATTTCACCTAAAGGCTGATGGCGAAAGGTAGGTTGTTTGATTATTTTCGCTACCACGATCTGTCCAGGCGCTGGTTTTAAAACACTGCTTTGAGCAATCATCACATCTTGTGTAATTTGCTGATGACTTGGTTCCACAAAACCCACGCCGCCTTCTTCATAATAGCGGCCTACTACTGACTGCGTATTATGGCTTAACACTTCTACGATAGTCGCTTCCTGACGGCCGCGCTGATTCATTCGTGAAGCACGAACCAGGACTTCATCATTATGCAAGACTTGCTGCATTTGCCTGGCATTGAGAAAGAGATCGTCACCACCTTCCTCAGGTGAGAAAAAACCATAGCCATCGCGATGCCCAATCACACGCCCGCGAATCAAATCCAGTTTATCAATAATACAGTACTGTCCTTTACGGTTTTGCAAAAGCTGCCCATCGCGCTCCATAGCACGTAAACGGCGTGATAGCGCATCCAGCTGCTCAGGCGTATTTAAATTTAACGCCGCGGCTAAAGGTTTAAAGACAATGGGTTTATCTTGCTGCTGCAGATAATCGAGGATATGTTCACGAGAGGGAATGGGACTCTCGTATTTTTGAGCTTCTCTGTTGGCAAAGGGATCATGTTGCGCAAGCCAGTTTTTCGCAGACTTTTTAGCTGCTTTTTTTGTTTTCGTACTTTTCTGCACGCGTTTGGCTTTTTCTTCTTTACCCTTTTTTATTGTAGAGGGGGATTTTTTCTGAGCCTTGGGAGACTTATCACTCTTTGGGCTCATTTCACGGTGTTTGGCAGGTTTCTTAGGTTTCATACGGAAGTTTTTTGAGATCCTGATAGTTTTGCTTGTTTTAAGTATAGCGAGGAATGCTCTTTGTTGACAAGCAGCGCTAGTCTGGGTAGATTCTGGCACAAGCGCCGAGGTGGTGAAACTGGTAGACACGCAAGTTTCAGGTACTTGTGGGGGAAACCCTGTGGAGGTTCGAGTCCTCTCCTCGGCACCATTAGCGATCTTCCCATAAACCAAAGAAGCTATTTACTAAGTTCCTTTTAATTTCGGGCACTGAGAACCCTTAAGACAAAAGTTCTTTTCGTATAATGGTTTCCACGCGATCTGCTCCAGTCGAAATAATGTCAATGGGCACAGAAAGTAACGTTTCGATTCGCTCTAAATAACGTCTCGCATTTTGAGGCAACTTGGCATAATCGGTAAAACCCAGCGTTGAAGATTGCCAGCCGGGTACGGTTTCATAGACCGGTTCACACTGAGATAATATTTCAGCCGATGCTGGTAATACGTTAAGGGTTTCACCCCGATAATGATAAGCCACACACAGTTTGATTTCAGACAACGTATCCAACACATCTAATTTGGTAATAGCCAATCCTGATAAACTGTTAATCTGTATAGCCCGCTTCATGGCAACTACATCAAACCAGCCGCAACGGCGGGGTCTGCCGGTCACCGTACCAAACTCATGTCCACGCTCAGACAATGTTTTACCGATTTCATCTTTCAATTCACAAGGAAAAGGCCCGCCCCCCACCCGCGTGGTATAGGCTTTGGTGATCCCTAAAATATAATCGAGATCACGAGGCCCCAATCCGCTGCCATTGGCAGCGCTGCCTGCTGTGGTATTCGATGAAGTCACAAAAGGATAGGTACCGTGATCAATATCCAATAAAGTTCCTTGCGCCCCTTCAAAAATAATTACTTTACCCTGGCGCCGCAAGAGCGATAATTCATGCGGCACATCACTCATCAATGGGATGATGATTTGTGCTGCAGCGAGCGTTTCTTCTAAAACCTGCTTAACGTCGATGGGATCGACTTGATAATATCGTTCTAATAAAAAGTTATAATAATCAGCACGCTCTTGTAATTTTTCAGCAAAACGTTTTGGATCGGCTAAATCCAAAATGCGCAAGCCTTGTCGAGAAACCTTGTCTTCATACGCAGGCCCAATACCGCGGCCTGTAGTTCCAATGGCTTCTTTACCGCGGGCTTTTTCACGCGCTTGATCCAGGGCTGCATGATAAGGTAAAACGAGAGAACAAGTTGCACAAATATGTAAATGGTTTTTAACGCTGACACCGCGTTCTTCAAGCGCTGCTATTTCAGAAACCAGTGCAGTAGGAGAAACAACAACCCCATTACCAATAAAACACTGAACTTTCTCCCGTAAAATACCGGAAGGCAGCAAACGTAAAGCTGTTTTCTGGCCTTGGATGACTAAGGTATGTCCTGCATTGTGTCCGCCTTGAAAACGCACCACTGCATCAGCACGTTCTGTAAGTAAATCGACAATCTTGCCCTTGCCTTCATCACCCCATTGGCTGCCTAAAACTACAATACTTTTTGCCATTTGCATATTCCTTCTTTGTCCTCGCCTTTCAAGCGGCAAGATTTTAATGTACGGAGTATATCATCACTGTCTGCGCAGCGCCCTCTCCCGCTTGCGTGGGAGAGGGGGATTTAATGCTGAATTTTTTTTATCGAAATGAAATCAGGTTGTTAAGTGATGTGCCGCTACCAGGAGTAAAGCGCCTAGGATCATCATCGATAATCCGGCAATACGTAAGGTTTTATCGCTTTGCGAACTCAATAACCGCATGAAATTGCGCCAACTGCTGGGTGACAATGCCGGTAAGAAGCCCTCGATCACTAAAATCAGGGCAATCACCGACCAAAAGAAATCCCACATATTCATTATGCTGTGTCTCCTCACACTTTACGATGCTACTGGCTTATATTTGTGTATTTGCCGCTGGCATTATTAAAATAATCAAAGAATTGACTACGTGGATTTAAAACCACAATATCTTGCTTGCTACTAAAGCTTGCGGTATAGGCTTGCAAACTCCGTAAAAAAGCATAAAAACCGGGATCAACTGAATAAGCATCGGCATATAACTTTGTTGCAGTCGCATCTCCTTCAGCACGGATTTTGGCAGCAGTTGCCTTGGCTTCTGCCAAAAGCACGCGAACATTACCATCTGCTTGGGCACGGATTTTCTCTGCCGCTGCTTGTCCATTAGCGCGGTGTTTGGAAGCGACTTGCTCCCGCTCAGTTGCCATCCGTTGAAATACTGATGCGCTGACTGCCGGCGGCAAATCAATGCGTTTTACCCGTACGTCAATCACCGTGACGCCCAATGTTGCAGCGCTTTTACTCGCTTCTTGCTGCAAGGTTGACATGATGTCATTGCGCTCTGCAGAAACCACTTCGGTAATAGTATGCAAACCAAACTGTGCTCGTAAATTATCGTTAATCTTTTGCTGGATTAAATTACTGGCGCGCTGCATATCACCCCCTGTACGGGTGTAATAAAGCGGAATATTGTCAATGCGCCATTTTGCGTAATAATCTACAATCACATATTTTTGCTCAGCCGTTAAAATACGTGAAGATTTTGCATCCAGTGTCAACAAACGCGCACTGAATCGCTTGACGTTTTCAAGAAAGGGAACTTTCACATGCAGCCCCGGCTGGTAAACCTTCGCGTCGGCAAAGACTTTAGCGTCAAAAGCATCTTCATCAAGACTGGAAGCTTCTGGCGGAATCGCTTTAGTTTGGCCTGATGTGGTAACGATCTTGCCAAAACGCAAAACAATAGCACGCTGATCTTGGCGAACGGTAAACAAGGTACCTGATAAAAGAAATAATAATACAATAACACCGATCATGATTGGCATAATTTTATTTGAGCTCATGATTGATCTCCCATACCCGCATCGCTGTCTGGATTAACAAACTGACCCCGCTCAGGACGTTTGACTCGCAACGTATTGCTATTGCCATTAGCGGGTACTGTTAATCGATCTCCTGTTTGTTCCACTGGAGAAAATAATGTGTTGGAATTGGCTTCATCTTCGCTCACTAACCGCTTGGGGATCACAGACGTTTGCTGGTTTTGCATGATCTTATCAAGGGGGAGATATAACATATTATTAGTACCGCTCGTATCCACCAAAATTTTAGTGCTGTTTTCCAGGACAGATTGAATAGCATCGAGATATAAACGTTCCCGTGTCACAGAAGGCGCCTGCCTATAAGCCGGCAAGATTGCCACATAACCTGCAATATTACCTTTAGCAGCCAATACGACCTGGCTTTTATACGCCGTTGCTTCTTGCAATAAGCGCTGCGCTTGACCTTGTGCAATGGGTTCTACGCGATTGGCATAGGCTTGCGCTTTATTAATAAAGCGTTGTTCATCTTCACGAGCTTTAATGGCATCATCAAAAGCGCTGGTGACTGCTTCCGGTGGTTTTGCCGGCTGCAACGTTACGTCGGTTACATTTAATCCCGTTTGATAACTCGTCATGAGCTGGCTTAACTGTTTATATACTCCTTCACGGATTTGAGCACGGCCTGAGGTTAATACTGCATCCAACGTCTGACTGCCAATCACCTGGCGAAGCGCACTGGCCGTCGCTTCTTGCAAACTTTGACGAGGGTCATCCACTTTTAATAAGAAATCGCGCGGCTCACCCACACGGTATTGCACGACCAAAGCCACATCCACAATATTTTCATCTTTGGTCAGCATTTCTGCTTGATAAGGAAATTCGGAGATTTCCTGAGTGTTAATTTTATAAGCCGATTCAATAAAACGGGGGATCCAGTGGATCCCGGGATTTAAGGTCTCAATGTAGCGCCCAAATCGCAGGATAACGGCATTTTCAGCAGCTCCCACTACAAAAATTCCAGATAATGCCCATAAAACCAAAATGCCAATGCCTGCTAAACCTAACAACCCTAGCGTTGCTTGCGGATCGTTAGACGACCCTGAACCGTCCTCGCTTATTTTGCGCCCGAAGAGACCTTTAAAACGATGGATCAGGTTTTTTAAAACCTGATCAAGATCAGGGGGGCCATTACCGGCAGGATCTTTGCGATTCCACGGATCCCGATCTTCATTGTTTTGACGTTCGCCTGGCTCATTCCACGACATGTAATCGCTCCTACAGCGTTAGTAGCTTATTGGAATTCTATGTGTCCAAGCAGCTACCCGCAAGTATTGATACAAAATTAACCTGCTTGAGAGCGCAAAATAGTGTCAAATTCGTTTAAGGGTAAACGTACCGTCAATGTGGAGTGACCATATTGATCGATGCTTTCTGCTAAAACTGCTTTCAGCTGGTATAATTTTGCGCGTAATTTACCTTCTGTCACCGGCAAACAAAGTTCTCGTATCGCTTGTTCTTCTGAAAGCAGTGTTGTGATAGCGCGTTTTAAACCCTCAACGCCCTGATTTTCTGTTGCCGATATCCAAACACATTTGGGTTGACGCCCGTGTATGGTTTCTTCCCATTCTACCCCATAACGTATTCCTTCAATACCATCGGCTTTATTAAATACCATCAAACAAGGTACTTTGGCCGCCCCGATTTCTGCTAATACCGTATTAACCTGTTTAATATTATCGTCCCGGCGGTGCGCTGTGGTATCTACCACATGCAAGAGCAAATCTGCTTGGACGACTTCTTCCAGGGTTGCTTGAAAAGCCTTGATCAAATCATGCGGTAAATGTCGAATAAAACCGACGGTATCGGCTAAAATGAGAGTTCCTAAATAAGGGAGCTCTACACGGCGCAATGTTGGATCGAGCGTTGCAAAAAGTTGATCCGCTACGTACACATCCGCATTGGTTAAACGATTAAAGAGGGTTGATTTGCCGGCGTTGGTATACCCTACTAAAGCAATGGTGGGAATTGCCCCGCGGATCCGTGCATGACGACTTAAAGAGCGTTGCGCTTTGACTTTATCCAATCGTGATTCAATGGTTTTAATACGAGCACGTAATAAGCGTCTATCAGTTTCCAATTGAGTTTCACCGGGGCCGCGTAAGCCAATACCGCCTTTTTGACGTTCCAAATGCGTCCACCCTCGAACCAAACGGGTTGATAAATGACGCAATTGAGCTAATTCAACTTGCAATTTTCCTTCAAAAGTACGCGCTCTGTCAGCAAAGATGGTGAGAATTAAATCGGTGCGATCGACTACATGTACCTGACATAAACGTTCCAGATTGCGGGCTTGTGCAGGCGATAAGGCATGATTAAATAATACAACATTGGGTTGATATTGTTTAACCGCCTGGCTTAAAGCTTCTGCTTTGCCCTGACCAATAAAATATGTCGCATCGGGAGACTGACGGGAAGCGGTAATAACATCAACGATGATCAAGCCGGCAGATTCAGCTAATTGTTGACACTCGTTGAGATCTTCCTGACTGAAATCAGCATGGAAATTAACATGAACTATGATGGCTGTTTCTTTCATTACCTGACTTTTTTAATTCACGTCATATTCAGCTTTCGCCCCCTTATACTCTTTGCGCTTTAGTATACTTCAAAAGGGGGCGAATAAGACTTTACATATCGTCGTTAATTTCAGCAGGCGCTTGATCTTCCATACCCGCGCTGCCTCCATTCTCTGTCGCCATGCGAACACCGCGCGCAGGAACGATAGTTGAAATAGCGTGTTTATAAACCATTTGGCTCACTGAATTCTTTAATAACAAAACAAATTGATCAAATGATTCAACATGACCTTGTAATTTGATGCCATTGACAAGATAGACAGACACGGGGATTTTCTCTTTCCTGAGGACATTGAGAAAAGGGTCTTGTAAGGTTTGCCCTTTTATTGACATGGTGTATCTCCTTATAGAATGTTTATTATGGTCGTTTGATAAAACAGCCTGACTGTTAATTCCGTTTATCCAAACGACTACTCTCTCACCTGACAAATACTGTAGTCTTTTGTGACAGGTACGCGTAGTCTAGCATACCTATTGTACAAGATACAACCAGGCCTTATTTTGGTTAACGAAATAATATTGTAGTAATTTTATCCGTTGCGCGTTGATAGTCTGCCGGCTCATCACAAAGGTAATGATAGACAGGATATCTCTCTGGCCAATGACGCAGCCAAGTGAGTTGTCGTTTAGCCAATTGCCGTGTCGCTGCAACAGCTTTATTGATCATCTCCTCATACGCTATTTCACCGGCTAAATAAGACCAGACTTGCCGATATCCCACTGAGCGCATCGCAGGCAAATCAGCCTCTACGTCGGGACGTTGATAAAACTGTTCCACTTCGGCAATCAACCCTTTGTCTAACATCGCTTGAAAACGCAATCCAATTCTCGCATGTAATAATGTTCGTGTTGAAGGCGCTATTTCAATACAGAAACACTGTTGCTGCCAGCTATGATTAAGCTGAGGTTTATCACTCTGCCAATGAGAGGATAACGTTTTCCCGGTTGTTAAATAGACTTCGAGCGCACGCTGCAGGCGCTGTGTATCACTGACTTTAATTCGTTCAGCACTCAGCGGATCAACTTTGGCCAGGTAATCATGTAATGTTTGCCAGCCGTTCTGTTTAGCCTGTTCTGTGATTTCAGCGCGAATCGTTTGATTGGCTTCTGGCATAGAAGATAAACCAAACAATAAAGCTCGAAAATATAACATGGTCCCGCCGACTAAGAGAGGAATTTTACCTCGCTGATGGATTGCCTGAATCAACTGATTAGCGTCTGCTTCAAATTTGGCAGCAGAATAAGGTTCTGTCACATCACAAATATCGATCAAATGATGCAGCCGATGTGTGCGAATAGCAAGGCTTGGTTTGGCTGTACCGATATCCATACCGCGATAAACCAAAGCAGAATCCACGCTGATAATCTCACAATCAATTTTATCAGCCAATAATAGCGCTAATTCTGTTTTGCCGCTGCTGGTGGGGCCTAAAATACAAATTGTAGGTAACATTACTTTTTTCCGCTAAAAGCTGCTGCGATGTCTTTGTCCGATAATTGCCATTCATATTGTTTAACAGGACTTTCTTCGCTGATTTCTTCATATTCCGAGAGAACTTGCTGCGCAATAGTGGAATCAAATCGATTATTGCAAAGGTGAGTTGCTGCTGCCTCTGCCATTATTGCAATGAGCTTTTCATGAACCGTCTGCTCATAATTTTGTACCATCAGCTCAAAACATTGAGACAGAACAGGTTCCAGTGCAACATCGCGCAATAAAGAAGGGATCTGCCGAATAAGGATAAGATGAGATCCAAAAAGACTGGCAGCAACCCCCAGCTTTGACAGCGACATTTCACAGGTTTCCCACTTTTCCATAATCGCAGTATTTACAGTATAGCGAAGCGGCACTAATAATGGCTGTGTACGAATAGAGTCTTTCAATAAACGCCTTGTTATCCATTTTGCATGTACCCGTTTAGCATCGATAAAAATCAGGCTATATCCTTCGCCTTTCAAGTTGAGACTTTGTTGCGAGCTTACCTCGCTGCTCATGTATTGACTTATACACTCCGGTGCTCGGCTGCACTCGCGCCTCGTCTCAACTTGAAATGCTTTGGGTATATTTTTCTCTTCAGTTAAGATATAACGAGAAGCAAAAATCCCAATCAAGCGATATTGCGTGATGGATTTAACCGCTTGCCAGGCTGATTTTGTTTCATAACCTTGGTATTTAGGTTCAAGAGATTGCTTTAGGCGGTAGTTAGATACCAGGATATCCTGTTGATAACGATCAACGTTCGCGTTCTCGACCGATTCAAGATCACTTTTTGTTTCATGCTGTAGTATATCTTTTACGCTGCGAAATAAAAAGTCATGCACAAGACGCGCATCATGAAAACGCACTTCGTGTTTAGTAGGATGAACATTCACATCTACAGCAGCCGGATCGCAGCTTAAAAACAAAACCACAGAAGGATAACGTCCTGTGGGTAATCTATCTTCATAAGCTTGTCGTATCGCATGGTGTAATAATTTATCCCGAATGACACGGCCGTTCAAAAAACAATATTGTCTGTCGTTTTGGGTTCGCGCTATTTCAGCATTAGCTACCCAGCCTTGTAAAGTTAATCCATTGCGAGCAGTTTCTACATACACACAATGTTTTATAAATCCCTGCCCCAACAATATAGAAACCCGCTTTTCGCGTTCCACACGAGTGTGCGCAGGCGCCAATCGCAAAACTTCGCGTTTATTGTGAAGCAAGTTAAAAGTTACATTAAAAGTGCTTAAAGCTTGGCGGCGAATCACTTCTTCAATATGCGCAAATTCTGTTTTTTCGCTCTTTAAGAATTTACGTCTGGCGGGAACATTGTAAAATAGATCATTCACTATCACGGTTGTGCCTTGCGGATGTGCAGCTGGTTTGACGGTAATGGTTTTTGTTTCATTATTTACTTCAAAACCAGAATCACTCTCTTGTGTACAAGATTGTAATGAGAAGTGGGAAACCGCAGCAATACTGGCTAAGGCTTCTCCCCGAAAACCTAAACTTTCAATACACATTAAATCGTCTACGGTTTTGATCTTGCTCGTGGCATGAGAAGCCAACGCCAAGGGTAAATCGGTTTTGTCTATGCCAGCGCCATTATCAGTGACTTGAATACCTTCCAAGCCGCTGCCCCGAATAGATATCGTGATATGAGCAGCCTTGGCATCGATACTATTTTCAATGAGTTCTTTGACCACCGAAGCAGGCCGTTCAACAACTTCACCTGCTGCAATTTTATTAGCCAAATCGGGGGGTAATATTTCTATTTTCATTGCCTTGCCTGCTCCTCGTTTCACTCCCTTTGAAAAAGGGGCCGCTGTGCGCGCAAAGCGCATAACAACGGATTTTATGCAATAGCAGGCAAAATAATGGTTTGCCCAACGTTGATATCACCATTGTGAATGCCATTACGTTTTCGAATGGCTTCTACGGAGATATGATATTCGTCAGCCAAGAGGGATAAGGTATCCCCTTTTTTAATCCTGTAAGGAAGCTCCTGGGTACGATGCGCCAATTGTGCCTGCTGCTCATCTTTTTGTGCCGCATACAGTGTACCACGCGGTGGATTGTCAACAAAATATTGTTTTATGCCTGTTAAAATGGCTTTGGCTATTTGTTCCCGATAAGCTGGATTTTGGAGGTTATGTTCTTCAGACGGGTTTGAAATAAATCCCGTTTCAACTAATACAGAAGGAATATCCGGTGATTTCAACACGACAAAACGAGCTTGCTCAACCGTTTCATGATGAAGACTATTAATGTGGCTTAAATGACTTAATAAAGATTCTCCAATATCCAAACTTTCTGCAATCGTTGCCGTTTGAGATAAATCGATCAAAACAGAACGCAAGTTTTTGTCGCTGTCTTCCAATCCATTCAGATCAACCCCGCCTAGTTCAGAATAGTTTTCTTTTTGCGCGAGCCAGCGCGCGGCTTCACTGCTGGCGCCACGCTGTGAGAGCGCATAAACCGAAGCGCCGCGTGCTGATCGGTTTTTATAAGCATCCGCATGAATAGCAATAAACATATCGGCTTTGGCATTGCGCGCTTTTTGTAAGCGTCCGCGCAACCCAATGAAATAATCCCCTGATCGCGTCAAAACTGGTTTTAAACCCGGCTCATTTTTCATTAAATGATATAAAGCTTGAGAGATCCCCAATACGATTTCTTTTTCGCGCGCGCCGTATGATCCCACAGCCCCTGGATCTTTACCGCCATGCCCCGGGTCAATCACCACAACAATATCCCGTTCTGGCGCTGCTTTAAGAAGCAGGCTATTTTTGCTTGTATTGAGTGTCTTTTTTTCCGGAATTTGCTTAGAGGTGATCGCAGCATTTTTTGATGTTAATACAATAAGCAAGCGATCGCGGTAGTTTGATTTGGGGGCTAATAAAGTGATCTGCGTATCCGTTTTTTGCTTCAAATCAAAAACCAAACGTACTTGCTTTCCTGTTTGACCCGCTCGTATCGATTTAATCACTGTGTTATCCAGCGGCACTTTAGCGACATCTGCTTTCAACATGGCATCATTGATATCCACTACTAATCGGTTTGGATTAGATAATGTAAAATAACGATATTTCACAGGTTGTGTTAAGACAAAAGTTAATGCGGTTGTTTCTATTTCATTGCTACGGCTCTGTTCCACTTGTAGCGCATCGATTTCTGGCAGAGAGCCTAACGCCACTGACGAGACCGAGAAACACGCTATAAAGATAAAGAGAATTTTGCAAAGGCGGCTCATAACCCTCTCTCTTGCTTTATGGTATCAATTGTCTTTATCATCTTTTGTCCCTTTTCTGAAGGTGCTGTGATATAAAATTGCCGTGCGTTTTCTTCATCGCCCGGCATGATATCACAGATTAAATCAGGATCAGGCAAAAACCCAAGCCCTTTTTCAGGCCATTCAATCAAACAAATGCTCTTGGAGTGGATATAATCCTCTATCCCCAGCGTTTGTAATTCACCCGGCTGTTTTAAACGATATAGGTCAAAGTGGTACACTTCATGCTCTCTGATGTCATAAGGTTCAATTAAAGTATAGGTCGGACTTTTCACTCTTCCTGTGAAGCCCATTGCGGCTAAATAAGCTCTCACAAAGGTCGTTTTACCCGCGCCCAAATCTCCTTTTAAATAAAGTATTAAGGGCGGCGCGCTGAGATCGGCCAATAAACCTGCCAACGCAGTGGTTTGAGACAAGGATCCAATAGAAAAATGAACTAAAGGGATATCCGTTTTCATAACCGCTGTCACTAATTCATCAATTGTCTTAAAGGAACAAGCAAATCAGATGCAACCATGCCTCGCTCGCCTGAACGTGCTGCCAGATCGCCTGCATGCCCATGTACACAAACTCCTAATGAAGCAGCCGTTTCAGGAGGCAGCCCTTGTGCTAACAAGGCGGCAATAATACCGCTTAAGAGATCACCCATACCGCCGCTCGCCATACCGGGATTACCCACAGCACACAGTGTTCTTGTGGAAGATCCCTTTTCTCCAATCAATGTGCCTGCACCTTTTAATACCACAGTTGCAGGATAGCGCTCAATCAAGGCAGACAACGCTGCAAAACGATCGGCTTGAATCTCAGCCGTTCTCATCCCCAAGAGACGCGCTGCTTCACGGGGATGCGGGGTAAGAACAAGCGGTGCCGTCACCTTTTTTAAAACGTTCGGACAAGCTGCTAATAAATTTAATCCATCGGCATCTAAGACACAGGGTTTATTCGCATTTAACGCCATTTGAAATAACGTTTGTGCCCAGTGATCATAGCCGAGCCCCGGCCCCAAGACGATCACTTTGGCGCGCAGTAATAACCGTTCAATATCGCTTTCTTTTTCAATGCTGCAAGCCATCACTTCGGGCATATGGCTTAACATCGGTGCAATATGTTCTTTGCGAGTCGCCAATGACACTAAACCCGCTCCGCTTCGATAAGCGGCAAGTGCGGCTAATAAAACAGAGCCACCCATGCCGTGATTACCGCCTATTACTAATACGCGGCCAAAAAGCCCTTTATGCGCATCGCGCGATCGCCTGGGCAAACGAGGTGCGCAATTCCAATCCATTAAAGTTGCAGCGGGTATGCAATGAGATAAGATCTCTTGAGGTAAGTTCAAATCAGCTAAAACTACATTGCCGGCATATTCAACGCCCGCACCCGTAAATAGCCCCGGTTTATACGCAATGAACGTGATGGTATGCGTTGCTTTAACCGCTGCTCCCAAGACAGCACCGCTATTGGCTGACAAACCTGAGGGTAAATCCAATGAAACAACCGGTTTATTGGCAGCATTGATAAGGCCAACGATCTCAGTCAAAGCCGATCTCAGCGGCGTGTTAAGCCCTATTCCTGCTAAAGCATCAACAATAATATCTGCTGACATTAAAGTTTCTTTATTAAAAGGTTTGCACTCTACTTTTTGTTTTAAAGCTTGTGTAATGGCCCATTGCCCCAGAGAAGTAGTCGCTTGAGGTTTCTCTTTTTCATGTAAAACTGTTACAGAAAAACGCGCTTTTTTAAGCAATTTTGCCAACACATATCCATCGCCGCCGTTATTTCCTTGCCCGCAGCAGATAACGATTCGTTTTTTCTGCCCATAATTACTCAGTAGAAAATTCAACGCCCCATCAGCTGCCCGCTGCATCAACGTTTCTTCAGACAACCCCTGCGCAACGGCCTTTCGTTCCGCTTCGCGGATGTGTTCTGTAGAATAGAGCTGCCGAAACACTGTTGTTACTCCGCTTTTTCTTCAGGGGATAATTTTAAAAGATGTTCGCGGTAATGACGTAATTCATTGATAGAATCGCGGATATCTTCTAATGCGACATGAAGAGTCTTCTTCTGAAGACTATTATACACCTTCGGTGCCCAGGCTTTAGCCAGTATTTTTAAGGTACTGACATCCAGATGACGATAGTGAAAGTATTGCTCCAGGAGCGGCATTTGTCGGTGCAAAAAACGTCTGTCCTGGCAAATGCTATTGCCGCACATGGGCGATTTGCCACGGGTGACATGCTGTTTTAGAAATTGCAGGGTTTGGTCTTCAGCCTCCGCCGGGGTCAGGGTGCTGGCACGTACTCTATCCAATAAGCCTGATTGAGAATGGTGTTTTTGATTCCAAGCGTCCAGACGGCTCAACACTGACTCAGGCTGATGGATAGCCAGAACCGGCCCTTCAGCAATGATATTCAAATCAATGTCGGTGACAATGGTGGCAATTTCGATGATATGGTCAAGATCGGTATCTAACCCCGTCATTTCCAAATCGATCCAAATTAAATTGGTTGATTTTTTTGCCACACAGGGTCTCCCGAGTTTTTATAGTAAGAATCAGTATAACAATTCATCTAGCCAAACGACAGATTTTTTGCTGTTACGGGATCAATCTCCTTTGTGCTTTTAAACAGGATAGGTTACTATTTCAGAGGACTGAATTTTTCACCATCATAGAGGGACTAGATATGAAGCGTTGCGTGCTGCTCTTAAGCTTGTTGGGTATTTTCTTTGCTACTCTGGGTTTTGCCAAAACAACCGATACAGAAAATGACCAATTAAGTTACACCTTAGGTTATTCTACCGGGCAAAAAATCAGCCAAGGCATAAGCGACCAAAACGCCCCTGTCAGCCGCAGCCAGTTTGCCGCGGGGCTCAGTGATGCCGTTAACGGCAAGTCAAGCCGTTTGTCATCGGAACAAATGCAGAAGCTCATTACGGACTTCCAAAACAAAATGATGTTTGAATCCCAAAAAGAAGCCCAGAAAGCCATTGAAGCCAATCGCGCTCAATTGGTTAACAACGCCGCTTCACCTGTAGACGGCAATCCTAAAGGTAAAGTAACGTTAATTGAATTTTTTGATTACCAATGTGTGCATTGCAGACGCCTCTCTCCTAATTTGGCAGAATTGAAAAAACAAGACGGCGAACTACGAATCGTTTATAAAGAATTCCCGATCTTCGGTGAAACATCCACGTTTGCTTCCAAAGCAGCTCTGGCTGCTAAAAACCAAGGCAAATATCAAGCCTTGCACGATAAATTACTCTCTTCAAAAAAACCGTTAACGCAAGAAGAAGTGCTGAAATTAGCAAAAGAAGCCAAGATCAATATCCCACAATTGAAAAAAGATATGCAAGATCCCGCGCTTGACAAGGAATTGCAAAATAATCGACAACTGGCACAAGCCATTGGGATCAACGCGACACCGGCTTTGATTTTCACCACAACTGTAGCGCCTGCAAATGGAGCTTCTCAACAAGAACCCCAAAACATGGATGATTTAGTATCGATCTTTATTCCTGGCGCAGCTCCGATTGAAGTGTTGCAGCAGATGATCGGTTCTGTGTCTAAAAAAGCGTTTAATAAAGCAATTCCAATGCCGCCTGTTCATCAACAAGATCAAGAACCCGGTGTATGGCAGGGGGCATAAACTAAGTGATCACACTGCTGATAACGGCTTTATTATTTTTAGCGGCTTATTTGATAGGCTCTATTCCCAGCGCCATTATCGTATGCCGCTGTATGCGATTGCCCGATCCGCGCGAAAGCGGATCTCATAACCCTGGCACAACGAATGTATTGCGCATTGGCGGCAAAAAAGCGGCTATTTTTACCTTGGCTGCAGACTTGTTAAAAGGCTTATTACCGGTATTGTTAGCGAGGCTCCTGGGGGGTGATTTATTTCTGGCAGGCTTTGTTTTGCTCGCTGCTTTCTTAGGTCATCTTTTCCCTGTTTTTGCCCGTTTTCAAGGCGGAAAAGGCGTTGCCACTTTATTAGGTGGTTTATTGGCTTTATCTTTACCGGCGGGGATTGCGGCTGTTTTAACCTGGCTTATCATTGCAGCAGTGACCCGTTATTCTTCTTTGAGCGCTATGATCGCGGCCGTTCTAACCCCGGTCTATGGAGGATTTTTTACAAAAACGGCTGTGTGGATCCCGCTTACCGTGCTTGCTCTTCTCTTATTATGGCGGCATAAAAAAAATATTGAGCGCCTGGTCAAGGGTACAGAAAGCAAGATAGGACAAAGCAACCAAAAAGCTTCGAACGATTCAACATTTTAAGATAACCGTTCAAAATCCCCCCGATGTATGCTTTGCATACATCGGGGGGATTTCAACTTAATTCTGTCAATAACCACCGCGGTTTAGGCTTAAAATTAAGCCCATCTTGCTGCCCGCGTTTCAAGCGTAGATACCCTGCATAGGCAATCATTGCGCCATTGTCCGTTGATAATTCTGGTGTTGGAAAAAAGACTTCAACGCCTTGTTCACACCCAAACGCTAACAATTTTTTACGCAATTGTTTATTGGCACTCACTCCCCCTGAAATCACAAGAATGCGTGCGCCGGTGTCTTGAATAGCGCGGCGGGATTTAATGATTAAGGTGTCTACAATGGCTGCTTCAAAACCACAGGCAATGTCTTTTTTAATAAGATCTTTTTTGAAAAAATCAGTTTCTGCATCAACGTGTTTTTTGACTGTCACCAGCGCATGCGTTTTTAATCCGCTGAAACTAAAATCCAAACCGGGTCTATCGCACATCGGCCGTGGAAAATAAAATCGATGGGGATCACCCCCTTCTCCTAACGCTGCCAACGCAGCCCCGCCAGGATAAGCTAAGCCCAACAAATTAGCGGTTTTATCAAAAGCTTCACCGGCTGCATCATCGAGCGTATCGCCGAGCAAGCGGTAAGTACCTAAATCTTTTGCATAAATCAATTGCGTATGGCCGCCAGAAACCAATAAAGCCACAAAAGGAAATGCGGGGGCTGGGTCTACCAACATCGGCGCTAATAAATGCCCTTCCATATGATGAATACCGACAGCGGGAATCCGCCAGGCATACGCAAGACTTCGGGCAAAAGCAGAACCTACCAACAAAGCCCCCATTAAACCAGGGCCTTGAGTAAACGCAATGCCGTCTATCTTTCCCGGTGATTCCACAAAGGCGCGTTCTACCAAGGGCAGCAAGTGACGCAGATGATCACGCGAAGCCAATTCCGGCACAACTCCGCCGTATTGGGCATGTAAATCAACCTGGCTGATTAATTGATTGGAGGTGATCCCTTCTGCACTATCATCGTAGAGCGCAGCCCCGGTTTCATCACACGATGTTTCAATGCCTAGTACACGCATAGATCTCTTCTTCTCTTTCATGTGCTGCGGGCTTACCTCTCCCGCGCCGCTTCGCAACACCCCTCTCCCGCTTCGCGGGAGAGGTAAGTCCCAGCAATCAGGAAAACATGCAGGACAATAGACAAGGCTATGTTATAATTACAAGGCATTATTAACAAGAGCTCATCATGTCAGATATTCCCTTGCCTTCGCTAGAAAAAAAGCCGTCATTCTCTAAAAAGCGCCTTTTGGGCGGGGCGGTGATCATTGCCTTAGCCGTTGTGGGTTTTATCGCCTACTTAAGCTATACCCATTACTATCCCAGTACGGATGATAGTTACATACAAGCTAATGTCGCCACTATCAGTTCACAAGTGAGCGGTATGGTAAGCGCTGTGCCTATCCACGATTTATCAGAGGTCGAAGAAGGGCAGCTTTTATTTCAACTGGATGCCAGGCCTTTTCAAATCGCCGTTGACAAAGCCCGTGCGCAATTGCAGCGCACGCAGGAAAACGTGAAAATGAAAGAAGAAGCTATTGAGGCGGCTAGCGCCGAGGTGGAACGCAATCAAGCTTTATTAAATTATGCTGTTAAAGATAACGAACGGGTAAGCGTGTTAGTTAAGAAAGGACAGGCAACTGCGGCAGAAGGCGATCAAGTTCAGCGCAATTTAGCGGCTAATAAAGCCAGTGTTGCTTCCGCTAAAAGCAATCTGGCAAAAGCTATTAGTGATTTTGGCAATATCGGGGAACAAAATGCCGAGATCCAACAAGCCAAAGCTGTGCTCGCAAAAGCCGAATTGGATTTAAGTTACACCCGCATTACTGCACCTGCAAAAGGTCAAGTGGTTAATTTGACACTGCGTACCGGAGACACCGTCACTGCCGATGCGCCGCTTTTTGCCATCATCGAAGAAAGCGAATGGTGGGTGCAAGCGAATTTTAAAGAAACGGATCTGGCGCGGATCCGTCCTGGACAGCCTGCCACAATAACCATTGATATTTATCCGCATCATACTTTTAAAGGTATTGTAGAAAGCTTAAGCCAAGGCAGCGGTGCGGCTTTTTCATTATTGCCTCCTGAAAATGCCACAGGAAACTGGGTAAAAGTCACACAGCGTTTTCCAGTACGAATTCGTATTGTGGATCTTGATCCGCAATTTCCACTGCGAATTGGCGCCAGCGCCACGGTTACTGTCGATACCGTTAAACCCACTAACGCTGCTTCATGACAACCCTAAGCGCTCAACACAAATATGTTAATCCCATGAGATGGTACATTACTGTTGCCGTAATGCTTGTAACTATCATTGAAATTTTAGATATGACGATCGTTAATGTGGCTTTGCCGAATATGATGGGAAGCCTTGGCGCGAATACCGAACAAATTACGTGGGTATTAACTTCTTATATTGTTTCAGCAGCGATAGTCATGTTACTTACCGGTTTTCTGGTTGCGCGGCTTGGGCAAAAACGCTTGTTGATTATCAATATCATTGGTTTTTTACTCTGTTCTATTTTTTGCGGTCTATCAACGAATCTGAATGAAATCGTTATTTTTCGCACACTACAAGGGGTCTTTGGCGCATCGCTTGCTCCTCTCTCACAATTAATTCTCTCTAATACGTTCAGCGTGGAAGAACGCGGTAAAGCCATGGCAATCTGGGGGATGGGTATTATGGTAGCGCCCGTCTTGGGCCCTACATTAGGCGGTTATATTACCGAAGTACTTAATTGGCGCTGGATCTTTTATATTAATATTCCGGTTTGTCTTATCGCTTTATGGCTAACGTTGCGATATATCCCTGAAACAGAACGAAGCTTTGCTAAAATTGACTGGACAGGACTTTTACTCATGGCAGTGGGAGTGGGGGGATTACAAATATTTTTAGATCAGGGTAATCAATACGACTGGTTCCAATCGCATTATATTATCGGACTTTTCTTAGTATTTGCTTTGTCACTCGGTTTTTTTATTGTTCGTGGTATTTATCTTGCTCAAAAAAACATTATTGATCTGCATTTGTTTAAAGACCGAAATTTCGCAACGGCAACATTAATGATGTCGATCTTTAGCATCGGCATGTTCGGCACGTTGGCTTTGCAGCCGCTTTTTATGGAAAATATCCTCGGTTATTCTACCAGTAAAGCAGGGCTTATCATGGCGCCTCGGGGCATTACGAGTGCCTTAGCCATGATGGCGGTCATTCCTTTATTACGATTTGTTGATGCACGCAAAATTGTAGCCGGGGGTGTCTTGTTATCGGCATTGGGCTCTTATCTGATGAGCCACTTTAATGCTGATGTAGATGCTGCAACGATGATCACCGCTGGTGCCATTCAAGGTTTTGGTATTGGTTTATTTTTCGTACCGCTTTCCACTATGGCCTTTCTTCATTTAAAGCCTGTGAAAGCCGCGGAAGCCACCGGCTTATTTAACTTTGGCCGAAGCCTTGGCAGTTCCATCGGTGTTTCTATTTTAAGTACGTTGTTAACACGGGAAACGCAGGTCAATTGGAACCGCTTAGGCGCGCATATTAATCTGTATAATCCGAATTTGAATCTGTGGTTACATCACACCGGTTTTTCATTGCCAGATCCCCACACTTTACCTGTGCTGGCACAAACTTTATCCCTGCAAGCCAGCACCGTGGCTTTTACTGATTGCTTCCATTCGGCAATGCTCTTTTATCTGGCGATGCTGCCCTTGCTGATATTGATGCGCCCACGGCAAAAAATTTCCCGGCCTCATTAAGCCTCTTTTTTGAGCAAAAGCCTGCCTTTTAGCGAACAGCCTGTTATAATCTTACCCCCCGGTTTTAAGGCAACAGGCTTTGTATGACTACCCCTATCAAAAAACTCTACATCAAGACACACGGCTGTCAGATGAATGAATATGACTCATCGCGTATGGCCGATGTGTTACGTGATAAACAACAATATAGCCGCACTGAGAATATCGATGAAGCCGATGTGCTGCTGCTAAATACCTGTTCTATCCGGGAAAAAGCCCAGGAAAAAGTTTTTTCAGAATTGGGCCGCTGGCGGGAATTAAAACGTAAAAAACCCGAACTTTTGATTGGAGTGGGCGGCTGTGTAGCCTCTCAGGAAGGAGAATCCATCGTCAAACGAGCTCCCTTTGTGGATGTCGTCTTTGGCCCGCAAACTTTACATCGATTACCGGATTTACTCGAAAAAGCCGAAGAATCTGGCCGTTCCCAAGTCGATATCAGCTTCCCCGAGATTGAAAAATTCGACAAATTGCCAGAACCTCGTGCAGAAGGCCCGCGTGCCTATGTATCTATCATGGAAGGCTGCAGTAAATACTGTTCTTTTTGTGTGGTGCCTTATACCCGCGGCGAAGAAATCAGCCGCCCTTTTGATGATGTCTTAGCAGAAGTCGCCGCACTTGCAGAACAAGGGGTGCGGGAAATCATTTTGCTGGGACAAAACGTGAATGATTATCGAAGCGCATTACCCGGTGATGAAAAGTCTTCAGGAAAAAGTGCGGATTTAGCATTGTTAATTCATTATATCGCGAGCATTGAATCTATCGGACGCATTCGATTTAGCACTTCACATCCGCTTGCTTTTTCAGACGCCTTGATAGAAGCCTACGCCACCGTTCCTAAACTTGCCAATCAATTACATCTGCCTGTGCAAAGCGGATCAAACCGCATTTTATCGTTAATGAAACGGGGATATACCGCTTCTCACTTTAAAACCAGAATTAAAAAATTACGTGAAGTGCGGCCTGATATCAGTGTTACTTCTGATTTCATCGTAGGATTTCCCGGTGAAACCGCAGCTGATTTTGAGGCTACGATGGATCTTGTGCGCGACATTAATTTTGATAATTCTTACAGTTTTATTTACAGTCCCCGCCCGGGAACGCCAGCCGCTTCATTGCCAGACACGACACCGCTAGCTGATAAAAAAGAACGCCTTGGGCAATTACAACAGCGATTGGCTTTGCAGGCAGCACGCCTCAGTCAAGCAATGATAGGAACGAAGCAATCCGTATTGGTAGACAGTGTCTCCCGCAAAGATCCAGATTATCTTTCTGGGCGCACTGAAAATAACCGGGTAGTCAATTTCTATGCCCGGGCTCAAGGCGAATTGATTGGCAAATTTGTAACCATTCATATCACAGAAGCACTGCCCAATTCCCTGCGGGGCGAATTAGCAGACAGCGAGTAAATTATTTTTTCTATAAAATCTGCTGCATAGCCGGTTGTATTTATTCCCGCTCACGCGCTATACTGTGTAAAGAGAATAGCTGTATAGGAATAATTGCTCTGCCGCTTAAAAAAACTTCTCCCATCACAAAGCAGCTGGATTTTTCACCGCCCAATAACCAACGGTTGGTGAACCTCTGTGGTCAATGTGATGAACATCTGCGTCAAATAGAAAGCCATCTGCATGTTGAAGTGACTAATCGCGGAAATATTTTTCAAATCACCGGTGATCGGGAAGCGGTCAATTTCGCTGCGGAAGTATTAACCCGGCTTTATACTCAAACACAATACACACCTGTTTTATCAGCCGAACAAGTTCATTTATTTTTAAAAGATTTGGATAATAAAAAGCATTATCCGGCTTATGATAAAACCATGGCAGCTAAAACATTGACTACACCGCGCATCACCGTTAAACCTCGCGGTCTTAACCAAGCGAATTATGTTCAGCAAATGACAGAACATGATCTTACGTTTGGTATTGGCCCTGCAGGAACGGGCAAAACCTATTTAGCCGTAGCATGCGCCGTGAATGCGCTGGTCTCCAATCAAGTCAACCGTATTATCCTTACCCGGCCGGCGGTTGAAAGCGGCGAACGATTGGGGTTTTTACCAGGCGATTTCTCTCAAAAAGTCGATCCTTATCTTCGGCCTTTATACGATGCTTTGTATGAAATGTTAGGGCTTGAACAAGTGTTAAAATATACGGAAAATAACCGCATTGAAATTGCACCGCTAGCTTATATGCGCGGACGCACTTTAAACGATGCTTTTATTATTTTAGATGAAGCTCAAAATACTACCAAAGAACAAATGAAAATGTTTTTAACCCGGATTGGCTTTGGCGCTAAAGTCGTTGTCACCGGGGATGTGACCCAAGTCGATTTACCGCCTAATCAAGAATCCGGATTACGCAACGCTATTGACATCTTAAAAGGGGTAGCGGATATTCAATTTACCTTCTTTGAATCGCAAGATATTGTTCGTCATGCTTTAGTCAAAGCTGTGGTAGAAGCCTATGCACATTATGAAAAAAAGAAAAGAGAAACAAATAATAACACTTTAACAAAATCGCGAGGAAACCTGTGAGCCACCATCATCATATTGTGTTACACAATAAAACAGACGATATCCATGTTCCCAATATATTTGAATTCAATCGGTGGTGTCATGAAGCTTTATCAGAGTGCAACAAATCTATTGAATTAACAGTTTGCATTGTCGATGAAAAAGAAATGGCAGATTTGAATCAACAATATCGGCATAAAAACGGCCCCACCAATGTACTCGCCTTTCCCTTTGGAGAGATGCCAAAAACAGAAGAGGAAGAGACAGCACTCCTGGGAGATTTAGTAATATGCAGTACGATTATTGAAAAAGAAGCCAAAGAACAAGGGAAAGCGCTGTTTGCACACTGGGCGCATATCACTGTACATGGAACACTTCATTTATTGGGACATGATCATCAAACCGAGGAAGAAGCCGCAAAAATGGAAGCTTTAGAAACAGCGATATTAGCACGATTACATATTGAAAACCCGTATAAAATTAATGATAATATGAAATAAGCATCAGGAGTTAGCTAATCATCATGTCACCCTCATCTAACCGAAAATCACCTGAGCCTCTCTCGTGGTTCGAGCGTTTAAGCCGGGTTTTATTTCCAAAACCACGCAACAGAAAACAACTCATTGAAACTTTACGTGCTGCCAAAAAACGGCAATTGTTCGATTCGCAAGCATTAGGCATGATTGAAGGCGTTTTACAAATTTCGGATATGCAGGTACGTGATATTATGGTACCTCGTACGCAAATGATAACCGTTGAACAAAATCAGGATCCCGAGACATTTTTACCGTTAGTCATTGAATCAGGCCATTCCCGCTTTCCTGTTATTGCTGACAGCAAAGATGAAGTCATTGGGATTTTACTTGCCAAAGAATTATTAAAATATGTTTTTCATCACGCCGGTAAAACTCAATTCAATATCGTTGACAGTTTAAGACCTTGTATTTATGTTCCTGAAAGCAAACGTCTGGACAGTCTATTAAAAGAATTTCGCTTAAACCATAATCATATGGCCATTGTACTGGATGAATATGGAGGCGTAGCCGGTTTAGTAACGATTGAAGATATCCTGGAACAAATCGTAGGAGAGATCGAAGATGAATACGATCTCGAAGAACACACTGAACAACCCATCGTTAAAATATCTGACACTATTTTCAGTATTGCTGCCAACATGCCGATTGAAGAATTCAACACGTATTTTGAAACAACCCTTGAGGATGAAGATTTTGATACGATCGGCGGTTTGATTTTACAGAAATTAGGTCATGTACCCAAGCCCGGCGAAAAAATTCGCTTAGGACAATTAGATTTTGAAGTGAAAAAATCCGATGGCCGCCGCATTCATTATCTGCAATTAGAATATAACAAATCCCTATCAGAGCTTGTGGATGAGTAAACGTTCTTTTTTTACGTTGACTTCAAGCCTCCTTGCCGGCACTATTTTAACATTAAGCTTTGCTCCTTTTTACCTGTGGTTTTTAGCACCTCTTTCAATAGCCTGTTTATTTGCTCTATGGCTCACCGCTAAACCGTGGCAAGCAGCACTCAGAGGCTTTTGTTTTGGGATCGGTTTTTTTGGCACGGCTGTTTCCTGGGTTTTTGTCAGCATTCATCATTATGGAAATACCAATGCGTTCATTGCCATCGTGATCACCAGTGCTTTTGTATTGTTATTAAGCCTTGCACCTGCCATTACCGCTTATCTTACGATACGATATTTTCCTCGCCTTGAGAGGCTCGGCAGTCTTCTAACCTTACCTGGTTTATGGACATTATCAGAATGTGTGCGATCCTATTTATTCACCGGCTTTCCGTGGGTATTGCTGGGTCAAAGTCAGGTTAACAGCCCTTTACGGGGATTTTTTCCGCTTATGGGGATCTATGGCGTCTCTTTTTTAACAGCGTTTATTGGCACCTCTTTATTTTTACTATTTTATAAAAGAAGTCGGGCAGCAAAGATGTTATTATTATTTGCCGTCTTAAGCATTATGCTGGCAGGTTATGCTCTCTCTTTGATTCAGTGGACAAAAAGCAGTGATAGTCCTTTGTCAGTCAGTTTAATCCAAGGCAATGTTGCTCAAGAAGATAAATGGAAGCCCGAACAGGTTGAACGAATCATTAATGATTATCAACGGTTAAGTTCGCCTCTTTGGATAAGCAGTGATCTCCTCATCTGGCCTGAAAATGCGGTGCCTGTTCTTGATATCGATGCAAAACCACTGTTGCAGCGGCTGCAGCAGCGTGCTATTGACTCCCATAACACACTGATTCTGGGGCTGCCGATTGCCAAAGAGGATCAGTATTACAATGGTGCTATTGCTCTCAACACAGAACAACGTATTTATTTAAAACGCCATTTGGTCCCTTTCGGGGAATATCTGCCATTAGAAAAATACTTACGCGGTTTAATCGGTTTCTTTTCTATCCCTATGTCAGATTTATCCGCAGGTGAAAAAGAACAAGCGCCTATTATCGTCAATAAATCTCGTTTGTCGCTTTTTATTTGCTATGAAATCGCCTATGCGCAATTAGTCCGTAATGCTGTGAAAGGCAGTAATTTGATTGTGGAATTAAGCGATGACAGCTGGTTTGGGCGCTCGATTGCCAATAGTCAGCAATTGCAAATAAGCCAAGTACGCGCACTGGAAACCGGGCGTTATGTTTTATCCGCCACCAACAACGGCAAAACAGCGATTATTGATAATCAAGGGAAGATTATTGCCGCCGTACCTGCTTATGAAACCGCGATTTTACAAGGCCACATTCAACCCATGAAAGGGTATACCCCTTGGCTTATCATCGGTTTATGGCCAATAGTGGTATTTTGCCTGCTGTGTTTACTGATAGTATTGGTTTATCATCATCGCTTAAAAAATCGTGTTAATTCCATCTCTTAGCCGCTTGCTTTGCCTGCGGCATCATTCTTGCTCATAGACTCTTATAGAAGTTAGCAAGGGTCGCCATCATGAAAAACAAAGGACTTGCGTTAGTTATCGTGGAAATTGAAGAGTTTCCAAAGATAGTGCAGGATCATGGCTTTTATCCTGTTAAACATTTAACAGAGACTATAAAAGAAAGATTATCCTTAGTTGAAATCAAAAACAAATCAGTCTTTATGATTAAAGATAATATATTTGCAGTATTGTTATCTGATTTACAGAGCAAAACCAAAATTGATATTATAGCCCAAACTCTTCAAAAATCTCTGCAGTTTACGCTGTCTTTTTCCGACAGTAATTACAGCCCCCTCTACAGCATGGGGATTGCTTACTGCGAACAACCCAATATGAGCTCTACTGCAATACTCAGCACGGCTTTCTCTGCCTTGGAAGAGATCAAAGCAGCCGGTTACAACCGCTATTACTTAAAAACCTGTTAGACTTATTCGTATTTACTCTTTATAAAACTTTAGCCAAACCTTGCATTTACAGGAAAGCCCTGTTAGCCTGCTGCTCCCATAGCAGATTGTTAACATCATAAGACGGATTATTTTATCAGAAAGAAGGGAGAAAAATCAGATGCCTGATAATACAATGAATGCCTTGGAAATATCTTCACCTGAACTTTCCCTTATTCGAAAAATCACCACTATGATGACGTTTGCAGCCTTATTGCTGGGATTTGGTTTTTTAATCAGTTTAGCACCCCTGTTGATGGGATTTTCAAGAACAGAAGAAAGCAGCAATCAACAACCGGGTCGTATTTTTCGACGGACATACACAGACTATACAGATGCAGAGAGCATTGGCTTTGATACTGAAAATTCATTTCCGATAACGGAAACTCTCTTTACCAGTCTTTGTATTATTACAACGATAAGCGCTATTTATGTAGCACAAAAAAAAGAAAAAAGTTATAGGTTGGTTAATATTTCTTTGCCGGAGCCCCCGCAAAATCTGCAAACTTTGCCTCCTGATCTCAGTTTGCTCACCACTTTCAGCAGAATACCGGGAAAACATTATCCACTCAGAAACAATCCAACATACGGTCAAATAGCCCAACAAATCTTGAAATGGGTCTCTCTGCCGGGTATAGCGCTATCAGTTGTTGCGATGGATTTTCTCAGCACCAGCATCAACGTGAGGTTTTCAGCAGCTTTTGCAGCTTCTATCACAGATGGAGTCTGGCTTGTTATTTTTGGCATCATCGATACTTTCAATCAGAATTTCTCCCTGACATTGGATTCTGCGCTCGACATCCCTCCTTCTCTGATCAGTTTTGCCAGCAGCTTGCGTGGAATAACAACAGGAAACCTAGTAGGAAAGTATGCCATGCACCCTGCTGAGAAAATTATTTTCTGGTCAGGGCTGGCGGGCGCTGTTTATATTCTTTATAAGTCTATTTTCAGTGCATCAGAAATGTCTGAGGGAACCGCTGTCAGTTTCTCCCATGCTTTATGCCGATTTAGTGAAGATTTTGCGAATAAAGTCCCTGTAAACTGGATTGCTTTCTCTATCACCGGATCATTTTCGATCTTGGCCTCTATTTCTGTCCTCAGAATGTTAAACAACTACATGATCGGAAATTATAAAGCAGAGATAGGAAAGAAAATCATACGACCCCTTTTAGCCGCATTGGAGTCAAATGCCTATAACAGCACACAAACTGATACTATTACCATTAGTGAAGTCTTAAAAAACAGCCTGCAATGCGGACAATCCAGTACGCATGTACCTGCTAACCGCTATTTATTGTTCGTGCTTCGCAGCGGCATTATTGTAATGATTTCCGCTTTTGGCATTGCTTTTTTTCATTCCGGGCTAATCCCTCCTGACAGAGAGGGAATACCTCAAGATATTTGCGATCTATCAAGCACGGGCGAAGAAGAAGGTTTTGCAGGGTGGGGGCGTTTTGATAAGGCATTAGCGCTTTTTACCATGCGAGAATGGATTTTCATTCCGGCAGGATGGCTCGCTGCAGAGCCGTTAATACTCTTGTTTAGAGATCACATTCCTGCCGCACTGAAAAGCATGATGGAAAGAGGGCGCTCTCTCTTTTGGGGAAAAACTTCAAATCAAGAACGTATCTCTTTATTGCCGGTTGGCGAAGAGATAAAGGCTTTAGCAAAAAATACCCTAGAAAAAATAGGGGCTCTTTTAACGCTGTTCTCGATAATACCCGCTGGCGGATTTAGCTCCGCAGGTATGAACATGACTTATACGTTGGATGTTGCGATACCTTCTCCACACCCTGTCATCAAAAATATGCTCGCTATTCTTATTGGTGCTACGGCTTCTCTGCCATTAAATGTGCGAGCTATGTTAAGTTTGGTCACTCGATTCTCACTGTGGTTAACCCGCGATAAACTTTCC
Organism: Gammaproteobacteria bacterium; assembly: GCA_021156325.1. GTDB lineage: Bacteria > Pseudomonadota > Gammaproteobacteria > JAJFKG01 > JAJFKG01 > JAJNDI01. The sequence continues at coordinate 28,991 of JAJNDI010000002.1, read as the reverse complement.
GGCAGTTTAAAAAAAGATATTATGAACAGCATCAAATATCATGTTAGCATGTCAGATATTCAACTTGCTGATGCCTATACCACTACAACCGAAAATTACTTGCTTGATGAAGCAGGGTTTAAACGAAAATTTCCTATCAACAGTTTGAATAGAAACGATATCCCAACTATATTTGAGTTTCTTTCTGACATACAAGAAGCGGTTCATGAAATACAGGCCGACCGATATCTATCCCTTGAGTTTATTCAACGTATTATTGCCTGTCTATTTGTTATTAATAATAATGCTGAGACTTACTCTGCTAACAATGATTGCTATGAGGAAACACGAGAAGACATCAATAACAATTCCCCTGGCTGGCTTTCCTGGCCTGCTTTCTTCGGTCAAAATGCTTTTGAAGCCGCCGTGGCAAGAACCTCAGCAGAAAGTTCAATTTCCCAACCGGTAGAAATGCCAACTTTTTCTTAAACCTGTGTAAATTTAGCTCTATCTTGAACGTTGCCTATTGCAGATTTTGAAGGCTTAGGTATCCTTGAGATACAGCCATGTTCTACAAAAATAGGCAAAACATCATGTTTTCAGCAGATTACGACCCGCAGCAGCTAGAACCCGAGATCCAGGCCCAATGGGAAGAAAAGCATGCTTTTCAAGTCAAGGAAGATTTAAGCCAGGAAAAATTTTACTGTCTTAGCATGTTCCCCTATCCCAGTGGTCAATTGCACATGGGACATGTTCGCAATTATACCATCGGCGATACGATTGCCCGCTATCAACGGATGTGCGGCAAAAATGTCTTGCAGCCTATCGGCTGGGATGCTTTCGGTTTGCCGGCTGAAAATGCCGCTATCAAAAACCAAATCCATCCTGCCGTGTGGACACACAATAACATTGCCACTATGCGAAACCAATTCAAACGCTTAGGCTTTGCCTATGATTGGTCTCGTGAAATTACCACTTGTGATCCCGCTTATTATCGCTGGGAACAATGGCTCTTTTTAAAATTATACGAAAAAGGCTTAGCTTATCGCAAAGAATCAGAAGTTAATTGGGATCCGGTTGATCAAACCGTATTGGCCAATGAACAAGTGATAGACGGCCGGGGCTGGCGTTCAGGCGCTATTGTTGAACGTAAAACCATCCAACAATGGTTTTTGAAAATAACCGATTATGCCGATGAATTGCTGACAGATCTCGATAAACTCAAAGACTGGCCGGAACGGGTGCGCACCATGCAAGCGCATTGGATTGGCCGCTCCGAAGGCACGCAAGTTTCTTTTGCAGTAGAAGGATATGAAACACCGCTGGCACTCTTTACCACCCGTATTGATACGCTCTTAGGCTGCACCTATCTTGCCATTGCGCCCAAACATCCGCTTGCAGAGGAGGCCGCCAAGCACTCGCCCGCGGTTCACGCTTTCATTGAAAAATGCAATCAGGTACAAGTGGCAGAAGCCGTAGTTGCTACCCTCAAAAAAGAAGGAATCCACACCGGTTTATACGCTTATCATCCTTTAACGCAGGAGCGTTTGCCTATTTGGATCGCCAATTTCGTTTTAATGGAATACGGCAGCGGCGCTGTTATGTGTGTACCGGCTCACGATGAACGTGATTTCGAATTTGCAATGCTTTACCATTTACCGATTAAACAAGTCGTAAAACCAGCCCCTTCTGATAAAACGCTTTGTGATGTGAAAAAAGTGGCTTTTACCGCTGATGGGATCTTAATAAACGCCGGGGATTTTGAAGGTTTATCTTCTGAACAAGCCCGAAAAGAAATTACTGCTTTTTTAGCTCAAAAAAATAGTGCTAAAGCTATCGTACATTACAGACTGCGGGATTGGGGCATTTCACGTCAACGGTATTGGGGTGCCCCTATTCCCATTATCTATTGTGAACACTGCGGTACAGTACCCGTTCCCGAAACCGATTTACCCGTGGTATTACCCGAAGCGGTTACCTTCACGGGCAGCGGTTCGCCTTTGAAAGACGCGCCTGATTTTTACCACACGGTGTGTCCGCGCTGCGGCAGAAATGCAACGCGTGAAACCGATACTTTCGACACTTTTATGGAATCTTCCTGGTATTACGCTCGTTTTGCCTGTAAGGGCTTGGAAAAATCTATGCTCGATAACCGCGCTAACTATTGGGCACCCGTTGATCAATATATTGGCGGTATTGAACACGCTATTTTACATTTACTCTATGCCCGGTTTTTTCACAAAGTGTTGCGGGATTTAGGATTGCTTAATTCAGATGAACCTTTTACACGCCTGCTTACGCAAGGCATGGTGTTAAAAGACGGTGCGAAAATGTCAAAATCCAAAGGCAATATTGTTGATCCCCAGTCTTTAATAGAACATTACGGCGCTGATACCGTTCGTTTATTTTCCATGTTTGCAGCACCTCCTGAACAATCGCTGGAATGGTCAGATAGTGGTGTAGAAGGGGCTTATCGATTCTTGCGTAAATTGTGGCTATATGCTTTTACACACGCTGATACTATTATCGCTGTTAACAAAGCCTTGGACGTCCAGCAACAAGGTGAATGGAAAAATGCATCTCTTGCTCAACAAAGCGCTCGTCAAGAAATTCATCAGATCTTAAAGCAAGCCCGTTACGATGTGGAACGCTTGCAATTTAATACAGTAGTTTCTGCCGGTATGAAAATCTTAAATGTCTTGTCTGCTGTAGTCGAAAATAAAGCTGCTGATAAAGAAGACAAATTACAACAACAGTTATTACATGACGGCTTTAGCATTTTACTGCGCCTGCTTGCACCCATCACACCGCATATTACCCAAGCGCTATGGGTTCAATTGGGTTATGGAGAAGATATCAGCAATGCTCGTTTTCCCAAACCGGCTGCCGATGCACTCAAAACAGATACGATGTTATTGATCATACAAGTCAATGGCAAAATGCGGGGTAAAATACAAGTCAGCACAGAAGAAAGCAATGACAGTATTGAAATGCAAGCAAAGAATGAACCTAATGTAGCCCGCTTTATTGAGGGCAAACCTTGTAAAAAAGTGATTATTGTTCCCGGAAAACTGGTGAATATAGTCGTAGGAGAAGAAACATAATGCGTTGTTGCTCTAAACTCTGGATGATAAGCGCTCTTTTATTATTGGGGCTGCAAGGCTGTGGTTTTCATCTGCGCGGTGAAGACGCGCCTATTACTTTACCTTTTGAGACGCTTTATCTGAATACGCAAGAACCTTATAGTACTTTTAGCAAGGCATTACGAGAACAATTACAGACAGCAAAGGTCAAGATAGTTTCTGAGCCTGCACAATCACCACTTTCTTTGGTTATTCTCAATGATACTCACACTTCTCGAGATCTCAGTGTCGGCGGCAATGGACAAACAAGGCGAATCGTCTTGGCAGAAGAAGTCCGCTATGAATTGCGTGATCCCAAAGGCCGTGCCATTGGACAAACACACACTGTGCAAGCCCAGCGGTATCTGACACAAACACAAGATCAAATCCTGGCGGGCAGCAATGATGAAATGCGTCTTCAAAGCGACATGGCTACTGCCTGTGCGAGACAAGTTATCATGCAATTACAATCACCAGATACGAAAGAAAGCCTGAAATCCCTCACAAAAAAACCTGGATCCCGGACAACGCCTACGGCGTTTCCGGGATGACGGAGCCCGCAATTGCGTATTAACACTGAACAAGTTACACAACATCTCAAAGGGAAATTAGCCTCGATTTATCTCTTTACCGGTGCTGAACCGCTGCAATTACAAGAAGCTTATGACTTGTTAATAGTAGAAGCCCGCAAAAAAGGGTTTAACACCCGCACTCGTTTGGATGCCAATACAGGATTTGATGGGTCACTATTACGTTTACATTCTCAAAATTTCTCTCTGTTATCCGATCAGCAATTAATAGAGATATCGCTCCCCGCGGGGAATCCCGGTAGCAGCGGCAGTGAAGCGTTATGTGAGTATGCCGAAAATCCGCCTCCAGATACCCTCTTAATGGTGCGCACAGGCAAATTGGAATCTTCTGCAGCCGCCAGCAAATGGATTAAGATGATCGAAAAACACGGGGTCATCATACAATCATGGCCTATTCCGCTGGACAAGATCCCTCAATGGCTGGCAAAACGTTTAGCTCTCGTCCATTTGCAAACTGATAAACACGGTTTGAATTTATTAGCAGAACGTATCGAAGGCAATCTCTTGGCCGGCGCACAAGCTGTCGAAAAATTGCATTTACTGTATGGGGAAGGAAATTTAACAGTGGAACACATTGCCACTGCTATCAGTGACAGCGCTCAATACGATGTCTTCGCGCTTGTCGATGCAGGGTTGCAAGGCAATCTTGAGCGATGTTTGCATATTTTAAATGTTTTGCAAGAAGAAGGGGTTGCTGCTGCTATCGTGTTATGGGCGATGCTTCGCGAAATACGTTTGCTGGCAACCCTTTGTTTTCAACTGAAGTCGATACCGTTAGTGCAAGTCTTAAATCAGGCCAAAATCTGGGAAAAGCGAAAACCGTTGGTAGCAGCTGCCTTGCAGCGCATAAGTCTTGAGTCCACCTATGATTTGCTGGAAAAAGCCCATCTTATTGATCGCGCCATCAAAGGAGGGAGTGATCACGACCCTTGGGAAGGACTCAGTCAATTGTGTTTGCAATTGGCAAAACCATCGTTAATCAAGAAAAGCACCTATGATAACAGATCGTAACGTTATCGGTTTATTAGGCGGTACATTTGATCCGGTGCATAATGGGCATCTGCATATTGCTTTAAATGCTTATAAAAGCTTACCTTTAGCTTCGGTGAAACTCTTACCCTCTTACAAACCTGTCCATAAACCGAAACCTTCTGCCACCAGTGAAGAACGTGTTGACATGCTAAGACTAGCCATTCAACCGTATTCCATGTTCTCCCTGGAATTATGTGAAATACAAGCTCGGAAACCGTGTTATACGGTAGACACTTTGAAGTATTTACACTCCCAATATGCTGATAATCCGCTTTGCCTCTTAGTAGGGATGGATATTTTCTTGCAGCTGGATCAATGGCACCGCTGGCAAGATTTAACGTCTCATGCCCATATCGTTGTATTGTCTCGCGCAGGCTATACCCTCCCCAGCCACATTAACCCTGCAATAAGCTGCTTTTTACAAAGACAAGAAACCCATGAAACGGTATCCATTCAACAACCTATCACCGCATCAAAGCCCGGGAAAGTATTATTTCATGCTATTTCGCTTTATCCACTCTCTGCTGAAGCAATACGAAAACGTCTTTATGAGGGAGAATCTTGTAAAGAAGACTTGCCTTTACCCGTACATGACTATATCTTAGAACATCACCTTTATAAAGGACCCTCATGAAAACTGATCAAGCTAAAACTATTGTTATGGATGCCCTTGAAGACTTAAAAGCGGTAGATATTGCCGTACTGGATGTAAAGCACTTAACCAGTGTCACTGATCTCATGATCATTTGCAGTGGTACTTCTGCTCGCCATGTCGCTTCAATCGCCAATAATGTGATAGAAAAAGCCAAACTTCACCGTTTAACGGTATTGGGAAGTGAAGGCGAACAAGAAGGGGAATGGGTCTTGGTTGATCTCGGCGATATCGTTGTTCATGTCATGCAGCCTCCCATACGTTCTTTTTATAATTTGGAAAAGCTCTGGACAATGACGGAAGACAGGCGAAAACGCGGATAGATTTAAATGAAATACTATTTGTTGGCTATTGGAAATCGAATGCCGTCTTGGGTCAATGCCGGTGTACAAGAATATCAAAAACGTTTACCCAAAGAAATGCCATTGATAGTGCGAGAAATTCCTGCCGTCAAACGCGATAAAAATGCGGTTATTTCACAGTGCATCGAAAAAGAAAGCCGTTTGCTCTGTGAAGGAATCGGTGAACGCGCTCATGTGGTTTTACTGGATGTTAACGGTGAGATCTGGTCCACGGAAGAATTGGCTGTCTCCATTAAACAATGGCAGCTTCTGCGCAACGATATTTATTTTTTAATCGGCGGTGCGGATGGCGTTGATCAACAATGCCGTGAAAAAGCGCATCAATCCTGGTCATTGTCTCGTTTAACCCTGCCGCATCCACTGGTTCGTATTATTGTGGCAGAACAATTGTATCGCGCGATGACTGTCTTGCAAAATCATCCTTATCATCGTTCTTAGCCTAGCGAATTGCCAACAGACCCTATTAGTAGAACGTTAGTTTGTGTGAATGTTCCTGCTCGCTAGGCTCGCGCCCTCTCCCGCGGAGCTCAGCGGCTTGCCCTCTCCCACAAGTGGGAGAGGGGAAAAATCACACTGTTTTAGCGCAATCTACTTCTTTACTTTAATGAATTCAACGCATCAACATAACCTGAGAAAACCTGCCGCGAGAAAGAACGAGCGGCTTCTTTGATCTCGGCACAATCACTTTTATTGGCAATCTCAAAATAATACGCTGCACGCTGCGCACACGGTACAAAAACTTTATCCAATGCAGCGCAAGCACAATCTGTAAATAATGCGGGTAAATTTTGCCGCTTGTCTTCAGCCAATGAATACCAAGCCAAATAGCACGCTAATAAAACGTTGCCGTTCAAGGCATCTTGAATTAAGGTGCGTTTAAAAGCGCTGTTTTTTAATTCTTCTCCCCATACTTTAGACTCAATACCCATACTGATTAATTGCAGCGCATGCTGCGCTAAGGCTAGATCACGCCCGCGCGAAGCCATTAATAAATAACTTAAACTCAACTCGGGATTTTGTGTCACTTCAATGGCATCTGCTAAAGGCGGTTTACCGTCGACGGTCATGCCCGCTAACCAAGCACCAAAACCTAAGGCTACTGCCTGATTACCCCGGCGCACCAGAGCAGTACAGAGATTAACAAATTGGCTTTGATCTTTAGGAATATAAGGCCGCCCATAAGCATAAGCTAAGATCAGCGTTTCGATCGCAGCATGATGTTGTTGATCAACCGCCACCATTAAATAGTGAGTTGCCATTCGACGCCGTTCTTGCGAATCAAGTGATGTTTCTGCTTCGAGCAGAATCTCTATTTCCGGAAAAGTATTGATGGCCGCATAGCTACAGCCCAAACGATAAGCGGCTTCTGCATTATGCCGTTCAGCTGCAATTCGCAGAAAAACTACCACATCTTCACGAGGCAATTGGGAGCGATCAACACTGTCTATAATCCGCTGTGCTAATAACATCGGGGCTTCATGACTGCCCAGATCCGTTGCTAATAATAAAGCATCCGTGATCTTGTCTGTCAGCGTAGGATCTAAACGGCTTTGATTTTGGGCTTCACCCACATCCATCAAGGCTAAGGCTTGATGATAATAGCGATCGGCACGACGGTGGGCGACGTCTTTATCGACAATAGCGTATTGATTAGTTCCCAGAGTAAGTGTTTTGTAAAGCGGCCGGTAACGGCCATTGTCAGCGGGTTGTGCGCTCATAGATCGCCTCCATGCGGTCAGATAGTTGAACATTCCTTTGCTCTAACTCATTGATCTCAACAAAGAGATCGATGAGTTTGTAGTTTAACTCAAGCTGAATTCGCACGTCAATACCTTTTCAGCAAAAAAGGCTAAAAAATCGAGATCTTAGGCTCAAAACTGCCTAAAAAACGATCGTTGTTCTGAAAACAGATCGTTCTTGATCAAATTATCGTCAGCACTGCTTTTCTTTCTAACTATTCAGCAGGATTATCTCTTATAATCAAGCAGCTATCCTCAAAGCAATTTGAATGTAGGGGAGGCGGCAAACTTGCGAGCAAAAGGAGTGTATAAATAATACATGGCTTTTGTTCGCTGCTGCAGCCTTTAAGCCTACATTCAAAGCGCGAAGAGTATATTTTAGTGACCGTCAGACAGAGATCTATGGCTAAACGCATCATTCTCAAAGACTTGAACCAAGAGTTACGCTTATTTCAGCGGCGGATTTTGATCGTGGGTTTTTTGCTATTGCTAGGGGTTCTACTCATCATTGCCCGGCTGTGTATCCTGCAATGGTTTCAGCACGAACGCTATACCACGCTCTCTAATGAAAACCAATTGACGATTATTCCTATCCCGCCTAATCGCGGATTGATCTATGACCGTAACGGCGTTTTACTGGCTGAAAATTTACCGGTCTTTAGTTTGGAGCTCATTCCGGACAAAGTGGCTAATCTCCAGAAGACACTCCGTGAGCTGCGTGAGTTTATTCAAATCAGTGATAACGATGTCGCTCAATTTCAAAAGCAGATCAAGCAGCAGCGGCGTTTCGAAAAAGTCGCTCTCAAGTCTCAATTAACTTCCCAGGAAGTGGCTCAATTTTATGTTAATCAATATCGCTTTCCCGGTGTTTTAATTAACGCTGAATTGTTGCGCTATTACCCTCTTGGCGAAGTCATGGTCAGCGCTTTGGGCTATGTGGGACGGATCAATACTGCTGACCTACAAACGCTCGATATCAGTAATTACAGCGGCACCAATTACATAGGGAAATTGGGTATTGAAAAATCTTATGAAAACATATTGCATGGCCAAGTAGGAAATGAACAAGTAGAAACGGATGCTAGCGGGCGCATTATACGCATCATGAATCGAAGTTCGCCTGTTCCAGGCAATAACTTATATTTAACGATAGACAGTCAATTGCAGATGGCAGCGGTTGCAGCGCTGGGAGATCATCGCGGCGCAGTGGTAGCCATTGAACCGGCAACAGGACAAGTCTTGGCATTAGTCAGCCAGCCTGCTTATGATCCCAATCTTTTTGTCACCGGTATCTCTCAGAAAGATTTTGATGCATTAAATAAATCATTGGATCAACCTTTATTTAATCGGGCTATTCGCGGTCAATATCCCCCTGGCTCGATCGTTAAACCTTTTTACGCATTGACGGCGTTAAATCAAAACTTGATTTCAACGGAGTGGCATGTTTATGACAAAGGGTGGTTTATGCTGCCTAACAGTACACACCGTTATCGCGGTTATAAAAAAGAAGGATTGGGTTCTGTGAATGTAAGACAAGCCATTGCTCAATCTTCCGATATTTTCTTTTATGAATTGTCTCGAAAAATCGGCATTGAAGGAATGAGCAATATCTTAAATGCCTTTGGATTTGGAAAAGACACGGGCATTGAGCTTAGAGAAGAATTACCGGGTCTTGTCCCTACGCCTGCGTGGAAACGGGCTAATAAAGGCAGTGCGTGGTATCCCGGTGATACTATTATCACCGGCATTGGGCAAGGGTTTCTCTTAGTAACCCCTTTGCAAATGGCTTCTGCAGTGGCTGCTTTATCGATGCGCGGTAATCGATACCACCCTTATTTATTGTTAAAACAAGAAACTTCCCGCTTGACAGAATATAACAAATTATTGAAGCCGGAAACTAAAGTCAATGCTTCAGCAATAGCGTGGGAAACCGTTATCGGCGGTATGGAAGATGTTATATCAAGTCCTCAGGGAACAGGATATCGATTTGGAAAACCGCCTTATAGCGTAGCTGCTAAAACAGGCACGGCACAAGTGTTTTCAATCAAACAAAATGAAAATTATAAGGATTTGAAAATCCCGGAAAGACTTCGAGATCACTCTACTTTTATTGCCTTTGCGCCGGTTGAAGATCCTAAAATTGCCATAGCGGTTATCGTTGAAAACAGTCCTGATGCAGCCAAAGTGGCGCGCAAAGTCATCGACACTTATCTGTTATCGACTACTCCTTTGCCGCTCACTGTATGAGGTAAACTTAATGCATCTCTTATCGTTATTGCTGCCTTCAACTTATAACCCGGATTACCGTCACCACACTTTTTTACAACGCTTACATATCGACGGACCTTTACTGGGCGGCTTGCTATTGTTAGTCGGTATAGGATTGATTATCTTATTTAGCGCTGCCAGTGAAAGCTATGAGATGATCACTCGACAAAGTTTTCGTTTAGGTTTAGCTTTTCTTATATTATTTATCTTTGCACAAATCTCACCAACGGCGTATCGTCGTTGGACACCCTTGGTTTTCCTACTGAGTTTATGCAGTCTGATCCTCGTATTATTGGTAGGCCATATTGGAAAAGGTGCACAGCGATGGTTGGACTTAGGGATCTTGCGTTTACAACCATCGGAACTCTTGAAACTCACCATCCCTATGATAGCAGCCTGGTGTTTTCATGATCGTCATTTACCTCCTAATTTAAAGGAAATATTGATGGTTGCTATTATCATAGTAGCGCCCGCTTTCTTGACAGCCTTACAGCCGGATCTGGGAACAGCCATTATACTTATAATATCAGGAGGATTTGTTTTGTTACTGGCGGGCTTATCCTGGCGCTTGCTGGCTTTTATGCTCGCAGCCGTAGCAGCACTCACTCCCCTCATTTGGCATTTCATGCATGATTATCAGCGTAACCGTGTTTTAACTTTTTTAAACCCTGAACGAGATCCTCTAGGTGCAGGTTACCATATCATTCAATCTAAAATCGCCATTGGATCAGGCGGTATTTTTGGCAAAGGCTGGTTAGAGGGCACGCAGTCTCATTTAAATTTCTTGCCTGAACATGCTACCGATTTTATCTTTGCTGTCTGCGGGGAAGAATTCGGCTTGGTGGGTACGATCGTTTTACTCTTTTGTTTTCTTTATATTACCGCACGAGGTTTATATATCAGCTTAAATGCACAAGATACCTATACCCGCTTATTGGCAGGCAGTTTAAGTCTGACTTTTTGTTTATCGGCATTAATTAATATCGGTATGGTGATTGGCATCCTGCCTGTTGTCGGCTTACCGCTGCCTTTAATCAGCTATGGGGGAACTTCCTTGGTGACAGTCTTTGCCGGTTTTGGGATCTTGATGTCCATTCATACGCATCGGAAGTTATTATCGGGATGATTTACTATTTTTTTATGCTACAATTCAAAGTAATCCTGATTTACTGAGACCCCTCTATGACGCGCTATTTCATACTGCTACTATTACTCGCTGGATTAATCGCCCCCGTAGCGGCATACACTGCTAACACGCCTGTTAAAACAATGGCTCTCTTACAACGCGCCGATGTACAACAATTTATTCAAGATGCGGCTAAAACCTACAATCTTGATCCGAAATATATAAAAAGGGTCATGGCAAAAGCGCGTTTAGATCAGAGCGTTATTGATGCTATGAATCATCCCTATGAAGCACAGCCTTGGTACCTTTACCGTGAACACTTCGTAAGCCCTGAACGCATTCAAGCCGGTGTCGCTTTTTGGGCGAAGCATGCTAAAGAATTGAAACGTGCCGAAAAAACTTACGGCGTACCTGCCAGTATTATCGTTGCTATCATCGGTATTGAAAGCAATTATGGCAAACAACGCGGAAAATATTCCGTTTTAAACACGCTGACAACGCTTGCTTTTGAATATCCCGCGCGCAGTGTCTTCTTTAAAAAAGAATTAGCCGAATTTTTAGCCCTTAGTCATGAAGAAAAAATTGACCCTGCTCAGTTAAAAGGGTCCTATGCCGGCGCTCTCGGTCAACCGCAATTTATGCCGAGCAGTTATCGGCATTATGCCGTTGATTTTGGAAAAGACAATAAAATCGATTTATTCAATAATACCGGTGATATTATCGGCTCAATTGCCAATTATCTGCATGAAAATGGCTGGCAAGCCAATCAGCCTATTGCGGATACAGCCGACATCAAAAACAAAGATAATCAAGGCTTAGCAAATGCTGAACGAAAAACCCTATACACTGTGGGTGAATTAGGCCAGCGCGGTGTCTGGATAGCTACTGCTTATCCGGCTGATCTGTCGGTTAATCTTTTAAGCCTCGAGAAAACTGAACAACAGTTAGCTTATTGGTTAGGGTTTCATAATTTTTATGTGATCACCCGTTACAATGGGAGTTTATTGTATGCCATGGCGGCTTATCAATTAAGTGATCAAATTGCAAGCTTGCGTCAGCAGCAATTAGCAGAAGCAGATCATAAAAAGCCTAAAAAAGAAAAAGTTTCTTAATTCACTTTAGGTGTTACGGTAATCACATCGCTTACAGGGCTAAAACTCGCAATATCCAATGTAAAATTATTGATATTGGCATAGAGCTGAGAGGAACTGCCTCCATCCAGATTAAGCGCATCACGGCAATTTAAGCCTCCTTCCTGATTGCTGGCACGAAGCAATGCAGCCAGATCATGAGTATTGATTGTAGTATGTTCTGTTACCGCTATCACAACATCATTTTCCTGAGTAATACAGAGAATAGACCGTTCATCTTGTCCTGATTTCAAGGCGGGAATTTGATTTTGGATCACCAACCGAGGGCCTGCTTGTAAAGCGATGCTGATTTCAGCATCGGCTTTAAATTGAGATTGCGCCACGATATAAGGCTCATTATTTCGAATATAAAATACTCCCCACCAGCTAATGGGCCGAAGCGGTGAACGGACTTGATGATCTTGAATACGCAAACCCAATGGAGTTGCTGTCTCATCAAAAAATCCGCCATTGATAGCCAAGACAGCTTTATTATGCTGAGCTAACTCTTTAACCGAACCGCTGGCAGCATGATGATCTTGCGCCAGTATAAGACGCAAAGTGTAATCAGATAAATGAATCCGAAAAGCATGTAACGAACCCATCACCAAAGATCGGCGGGGTAATATAATTTGGGTATAATCCAGCCCTTTAGCAAGCGGCTGCCATATCACAGGAAGGCTTTGCGCATTGGCAAATGTTGCGTGTAATAAGATCGGCAGCAACAAAAAGCATTTTCGCCCTCTTTGAAAAACGGTTATTATATAAATGCCGATACTCTTCACCCCCTTCAAAAAAGAAAGCCGACAGAGCATAAGTCGTGCCATGGGGATTTTAGACTGCATAAAATAATAGATCCCACACATGATAACCTCGTTTTAAGCCGCGGTTTTCAAATTTCGTTAGCGGACGTGTCAAGGGGCGCGGCGCAAATTCTCCTACCCCCGCAGCATTCACAAAACCCGGCATATTGCTTAATATCGTTAAAGTCTCTTTGGCATAATCTTCCCAATCGGTTGCAATATGTAAAAACCCGCTTGGTTTTAATTGTTGAAGTAAGAGCGTTAAAAAAGATAATTGTAACAAGCGGCGTTTATGATGTCGCCGCTTAGGCCAAGGATCAGGGAAAAAGACTTGAAAACCATCCCATGTTTTTTCGTCGAAATGAGCAGCTAATAGTAAAGCCGCATCACCGCGCAAGATGCGAATATTGTTGATCTTGGCTTTATCTATTGCCAGCAATAAAGCGCCAATACCAGGCGTATGAACTTCAATACCGATATAATCAATCGAGGGGTTTTCCACTGCCATCTGAATCAAAGACTGCCCCATCCCAAAGCCAATTTCACAAACCCGTTCCGCTTGCCGTGCAAAAAGGGCATTTAAATCGATTTTTTCTCCGGCGGCAGGAGTTAACCCATAGCGCGGCCAAAGCAATGCAAGCGCTTCTTCTTGCGAAGTAGTCATGCGGCCCTGACGTAAGACATAGCTTGGAATGCGCTGTGGCTTTATGAAGTCATTTTTTTTCAAAAAACCCTCTTTATAGTCTTTTTTTCTACCATACAGTCTGCGATTAGAGATTATATTATTAATTACTGACCCTGTGGTGTCTACATCATCCTGAATAAAAACTGATAATCTGGGATTGGGCAGGCAGTTGTAATCTGATAGCAGATTGAACTGCTGAGACAGCAGGTTTTGGTATTACACATCAACAGGATAATTTCTTACATTCCCAACTGATTTTTACCGATATTGGCAATTTAGAACCCCGGTATAATGAACCTTGTCAAATTGCATAACTCCTTGTATTTTGTGCCAACGCGTATAAGGTTCACACCTTATACGCGTCTTTTTTGTGCACCCGCTATGGCATTAAAAGCCGTGAACGCGCGCGATAGCCCACCAGACAAAGTAAGCAAGGAAGTACTGCCGTATTGCAGCTAATCCAGGCATATTCATAAATTCCCGCTGTAGACAGGCGCAGATTTATCTATCATCAATTGAAAGGTATAATGTGTCTTTCGGCGGGTGTAGTTCAATGGTAGAACATCAGCTTCCCAAGCTGAGAGCGTGGGTTCGATTCCCATCACCCGCTCCAGACATAGACATAGGGGATAGTGATGAAAAAAGGGGTCAAGATAGCACTTTGGTCAATAGCAGCATTATTCTTATTGCTCATTATCGGGTTAACCGTATTAGTCATCGTGATTAACCCCAATGATTATAAACCTCAGATCACAGCGCAAGTGCAAAAAGCCACGGGGCGTGAATTTGCCATCAATGGCGACATTGGCTGGTCCTTCTTTCCGTGGATTGGTTTAAGTCTGGAAGGGGTGACGCTGGGAAATCCGGCGGGCTTTAATCCCCAGATCCCTTTTGCAACGGTAAAAGAAGCCGATGTCAGCGTTCAATTGCTACCGTTATTAACAGGTGATATTGAAATAGGTAAAATTGAATTAATTGATCCTACCCTACATTTAACCGTTTTAAAAAATAGCCGCACTAACTTTGACTTTAGTCAGCCCAGCAGCAATAACACGCAATCTACAACGGCTACTGAAGCACTTCAACCTCCAGAAGCTACTGAAACGCCTAACATTAATATTGCTCATCTTCAAATTGATAATGCCCATATCATTTGGGATAACCAACGCGATGGTCAATACGTGGATGTTACCGATTTAGATCTCTCTGCCAATCACATTGGATTAGACAGACTCTTTCCCGTGACATTAAGTTTTAATGCCAACAGTAAAAATCCTGATTTATTCAGCCATGTCACATTAGATGGCAAATTAATGGCCTCCCCTCAAAAACAACACTATCAACTATCTTCCCTTGATTTTTCGTTTGAAACCAAAGGCAAGATCAACTTGAAAGCCACAAAAGGCATAGCCGATATGGATTTACAGTGGAATGATGCCAATCAAGCGCAAAAGCTCCTCTTACGGCAATTGCACGGAGAAGGAGATCTTCGCATTGATGATGTCGTCTTTAACAAGATTCATTTAACGAAGCTCGTTTTTAAATTACACGCTAAATCCGGTAAACTTGCTTTAGATCCCATGAAAGCCAATTTATATGACGGTGTTTTTAATAGCAGTATTAATATAGATGCTACTGGTGACGAACCTCAATTTAAAATAACTGAAAGCCTCAAAGATGTGAATGTGGGCGATCTCTTAAAAGATACTACCGGCAAAGAGCAGGTTAGCGGCCAATTTCAATTACAATTGAATGCCAATACACGAGGAGATACCCAAACAACGTTCTTAAGGAATATGCAAGGTAAGGGCAGCTTTGAGTTAGACAAGGGCATATTGCATGGGATCGATATTAACGAGCAATTGCAATTAGTCAATCAATTTATCGGGCAAGGTTTTAGCCGAAAACCCGTTAAAAGCAAACGCCTGGGCGGTCAAGTTGTCTTTACTCAATTAAATGGCACTTTCCAAATTAATCAGGGTGTCTTAAGAAATGAAGATTTTGTGCTGCGTTCCAACGAGTTTAATACTACGGGTAAGGGTTCAGTAGATTTATTGCCTCAGACTATTCAGTATCGTTTGCTGGTAGGTCCGGGCACTAGCGGCAATAATGAATTGTTCGGGGAGTTTACGAAGATATTTGGAGATTCACAAATCCCTATTTTGATCAACGGCACTTTAAGTGACCCTACTATTTCACCCGATTGGGATTTACTGCAAAAGAAGCTCATTCAAGAAAAAGGCGGCAAGCTGCTTGATGATGCAACTAAACAATTGAAGAAGTGGATCAAATTCTAGGAAAAAATGACAAAACCGAATCAGGCCGTTTTGGATGCATCTACATTTCATACGCGAGTATTGAGCTGGTTTCAACAATATGGCCGGCACAATTTGCCGTGGCAGCAAGATATTACGCCGTATCGTGTGTGGATCTCTGAAATCATGCTGCAGCAAACGCAAGTTACCACAGTTGTCCCTTATTTTACAGCCTTTATGACACGCTTTCCGACTATTCTGGATTTGGCAAAAGCGCCTCTTGATGAAGTATTACATTTATGGACAGGTTTGGGTTATTACGCACGCGCGCGCAATTTACATCGTACGGCAATAGTCATAACTGAAAAATACCAAGGCCACTTTCCAAAAACGCTCGATGAAATGATGTCCTTACCGGGTATTGGCCGATCAACTGCCGGTGCGATTTTATCAATAGCATTAGAAGAGCCTCATTCTATTTTAGATGGGAATGTTAAGCGGGTATTGGCGCGTGTTCATGCTGTGGATACGTGGCCAGGAGATAAAAAAACCAATGAATTTTTATGGAAGCTAGCGGATTATTATACCCCTGCAAAGCCTAAGGAAGCGGCTGATTATACGCAAGCGATGATGGATCTTGGTGCAATGATATGCAGGCGGACTAAGCCGCTTTGCTCTCTTTGTCCTCTTGAATCGAATTGTCTTGGAAAGCAAAACCCCGCGCAATTTCCGGGGCGAAAACTTAAAAGAGCATTGCCTGTCAAGAAAACGCATATGATTTTATTAATGCGAAATACTGAAGAAGTCTTATTGTTACAGCGTCCGGTGAAAGGCATTTGGGGAGGATTATGGGGTTTTCCCGAATATGAAGAGAATAAACCAGAGTGGCTTGTCGATTTGTTGAAAACACAAAATCGAAACTTGAAACCTTTTGCCGATTTTCGCCATACTTTTACGCATTATCATTTGGATATTGCAGCCAGGTTGTTACCTGTTAAGATGATTCGGTTGCCGCCCTCTCTTGCTAACCAAAATCACCTTTGGTATCACATCTCTGCGCCAGCCGCAGTAGGGCTCGCTGCACCGGTTAAAATGTTATTAAAGCAATTAGCTAAAACGGGGAGTATGGTATGAGTCATGATGTTTTCTGTGAAAAATTAGGACGAAAAGCACCGGGTTTAGATTTTCTGCCTTATCCTGGCGCACTAGGCCAACGGATTTATGATTCGATTTCAAAAGAAGCGTGGGGGATGTGGTTACGTCATCAGACCATGTTAATTAATGAATATCGTTTAAGTACCTTAGAACCGCAGGCCCGTGAATTTTTAGCAGCCGAGATGCAAAAGTTTTTATTTGGCGAGGGAAGTGAACGCCCGGCGGGATTCGTTGAGCCTGAAAAGAAGTAGGGTAAGTTCGTTCACATTTCAACCACTTTTAGCTGGGCTGAAACTTGACGCCATAGCACGGCTTAAGGTTTAATAGCGGGCTTATTCTTCAATGGCCAGATAGCTCAGTCGGTAGAGCAGAGGACTGAAAATCCTCGTGTCGGCAGTTCGATTCTGCCTCTGGCCACCATCAAATTCAACGGCTTACGCTGATTTTCGCATTATCACCAAAATCTACCTCGTGAGATTCTCGTGACTTACCTGCACGTGAACACTTTAACAGTGTCAAAGCAGGCCGCTCTTTGCCCGATTCACAGACACGATTAGCAGCATCAATTAAGTTACCAATTTCTGCTGCCGAATAGTGCGTTGTGATCCGACCTGAACGATGACCCAGCAAATCTTGCCTGTCCTCGTAACTGACCCCAGCAGCACGTAAGCGTCTGCCGAAGGTATGTTTCAAGTCATGTACACGAACCTGCTCTAAATTAACAGCTTCTCTAGCCCTTAACCAAGCACTATTCAACATACGAGATATTGGCCTATTCCTATATGTAAACACATATTCGGGATGTTGGCCTCTCATCTGCTCAATAATCGAATAGGCAACTCGATTTAATACTACCAGCCGATCTTCCCCATTCTTCACAATCTCTTCTGGAATAATGAAGATCGAAGTTTGCAACTCAGGAATGGCCTGTTCCCATTCCCATTTTAATGAACATACCTCATTGTCACGACATCCTGTATTGACCGCAAACAAGGCCATGTTGACCAAGTGCTTCGGCAATGCCGCAAACAAACGAGCCTGTTCATCCCAACTCAGCGGGTAAGGTTTACGCAAGTCATGCTCAGGTAGCAATTTGATCTTGGGGGCTGTAGCCAACCACGTTAAACCAAATTCGTCTATCCATTCGCTTGCTGCAAGATTCACAATACGCCGCACAACCTGTAATCCATGATTAATCGTGCGCGACTTGATCCCACCTTGCCGCCTAGCTTGTATAAACCCTTGCAGCGTTCCCATGTGGATACTATCCAACGGTAAATCCCCGATGTAGTCAACTAACACCTTCAGCCGCCCCGCATCTGAGCGAATACTGCGCTTATGGTGGTTCTCCAACAGAAATTTCGTTGCTGCCTCTTTAAAGACCCGCTTCGGCCGAACACCGTATACGGTGGCCTGCCGAACTTCTTCGATCCGCCTGGCTAAGTACTTTTCAGCTTCTTCCAAGTCACCAGTGCCAGTGCTTTCGCAAAGTCGGCGTCCGAAGACCTTTTTATCAATTTGCCAGCATCCCCATCTTTTTTGGAGACCCGACGTTCGTTTTCGTCCCATGTTTTCATCCTCCTAGAGTCTGAATCCGCAGGACACTCACTACGCCCAACATGTTCATCTACCCAGGCATCCAAGTCAAGTCGATCAAAGGCTATACCTTGGATACCTATTCTTATTGCGCGTAAATAAGGTCGTACCTGTTTATTGAAGATATGTCTATCCATGCCTAAATAATCCGCTGCATCACGCATACGTATTAAGCGAGGCTGTATTGGCATTTTTGACATAGAGCTATCTCAAAATTGGACGGCGGATGGGCTGTTTACGGGTTATTTCAAGTCGTTCTACTAGCCGCCTTATTTCAAGATCATCTTTACCAGCAATATAAGCTGCAATAAGCAGCTCAACCTCTGAGCAAGGCCAAGCGATCCTATTGGCGCTGATTCTCACAGGTTTTGTCCATAGTCTCGCCTCAATTCGCCTGTTTAACGTTCTGCGCGAAAAACCTACTCTTCGCTCAATCTCCGTGAATTTGAGTAGTTTTCCATATTGGAAAATGCTGACTATTTTCGGCTTGTTAACGCCGCTATTATTAACCGCTCTTCTTTCAGATAACTCCCTTTTAAATGGATTAATTACATTAGAGTAAGGATTATCTTTTTTGTCCCTTTGCTTTGAAGATTGTGACAATGAAAAGTCACTTCTCACATCATCCCAAAAAATAAGTTTTCCACTTTCATATATAACTACTAACATCACCAGCCTCCTACCGTCCGCTTGTTTTTATTCGGGAAAATAGCCTGTCTTTAATCTGTTTTAACGTGGTCAAACAAGAATGTTGTATGGACTTTACAGGCGATTTTTCATTAGTTGTTTCTTTAATGAGTAATTCTTCTCGCACCACCGAGATCCACCGGGGTGCCTCAATCCCAAGGCGTACCGTTTCATTGGTACTTCCCAAGACCTGGACGATAATATTTCCATCCATAAAAAAACGTTGTCCTGCGCGGCGTGTAATGACTAACATAGATTCTATCTCCTATAGCTGTTGTTTCTTTCGTTACAATCCGTAACCTATCCTTAAGCTTTCCAGGTTATTAGCCTAACAAACCTTGATTACAACGGGTTGATGAATTGTTCGCGGGAGCAGATCGAGTATTTTTTGGCAGTAATTCACTTAAGAAGGTTGAAAAAGAATCATTTCAGACAAAAAAGATTCAATTTTGAGACATTTAGGGTGATTGATGTGACAAAAATAAACCGAAAAAAAAGCCCACTTCCGCAAATTTTGCAGAAGTGAGCATTGAGCATGGCACACTTAGCCACAACTCTTTATTTCCCCGCTAACCCAAGTCCGTTAACATAGTGTCTGATCGATAATCAGAAGGTTTAAGACTTCCCAGTCTCTTTTTCTTGCTGAATTCGTTCATACACTTCTGCCCGATGTACCGAAACAGAGGGAGGGGCTTGTATCCCTATTCTAACTTGATTGCCTTTTACCGCTAATATGCTGATGCTAATGTCATCACCAATCATCAACGTCTCCCCAATACGGCGCGTTAAAATCAGCACGATTCTTCTCCTTTAGGGGATGACACCAATGTCAGCAGTTGAGAGGCTATCTCACAGCTGTGATCGAGTTGCTCAACAACAGTTGCGATGCGATAGTGATTCTCAGCCGATAAAATGGACAAGCCGTGGCCCAAGCCTTTGTCATTGACAAATTCATGCACAGCTTTGTGGGCGCTCTGTAGTCTGGAGTTGAGGCTAGAGAGACCCTCTGGGTAGCGATTAGTACGATTACGGGATACTTTTAATTTTTTCTTTAAATCAGCCAAGGGCTGGGTTAGACTTTTCTTAGCCATTATTAACCTCCTCTGTTTTGGTTAATGGTGGTTAGCTGCGAGGGGGTGGTGGTACACTCCTTCGTAGCGCGATTGACAGACTTGGTAGCAGATGATCGCTTTGAACGCCTTACTGTTGCCAAGTCCCCTTTTTTATTGCACTGCTAAAAGAAGCAGAACAATGCGTGTTATTGGCTGCCTGATACCTCCTTTGTGAGTGAATTTTCTGGTTTTACAACAACACAGCGTCTTCAGTATACGTCTCGTTTTTGGGAATAGCAACTTGTCTCGCTATAAAAATTTGTAAGCAATGTCTGCGGGAGAATGCTTACAAAACACCATAAAAACCAGCATAAAACGTTCGATCAAAAACTGATCTCCCCTCATCAAGAGGCTTGATTTTTCTGTAAAAATCTATTATCGTTTTAATTAATAACTATCTTAAAAATGCTAAATAGCCTTGTTAAAACGAGATAACACAACTGATGAGCAGGTGAAAGCCCAGCGAAACGTTTTACTAATAAGTGATACGTCTTGTGATATGCTAAACCCATCCTTGTACTAGGCTTAAGGTTTTCTTCATAAAAGAAAATAAAGGATTTGAGGCTGAAGATATATATTTTTATATCCAGGCTAAACAAGCTAAATTCTTGGCTTGTCCGGTTAAATTGATTAAGCGTTTAACTTAATCAATTCTTATCATTTATGCATGACATTGCTAATTACCGTGTTGTTATTTATATGTTGCATAAACGTGTGCAATACGAATTTTAACACTTTAAATTAGTCGTCATGTCCGCATAGGGCGGAATCCTATGCGGATTCTTCTCTGTGTTTTTCATCGAATCGTCACTTTCTGTGCCGGTTCTATTTATTAATGTAGAGGAGATAAACACATGTCAAACGTAAATGAAATAGAGATTATTGGGTTTGTTGTAGATAAGCCAAAACTATCCATCAGTGAGAAAGAAGAGAAAAGCAGTGCTTACCTCACGGTTAGAAATCCTAGGCTTAACGGCAAGTATACCGGCGGGTGGTATATTCAGATTGCTGCTTTTGGTAGACAAGCCAAGCTAGTTCAGAAATTGAGCCTTAAAGATGGAGATTCTGTATGGGTAAAAGCTCGTATTGTTTCTACAAAGGAAATCGACAATGAAACTGGCGAATGCAGTTATGAAGATGAATATATTGCGATAGATATTGAAGCATTATCTATCTTGGACTTGCTTGCTGGTACAAAATAGCGGAAAGTATAGGCCGTTCATCTGGCTGGTAAGGATACATCACATTCCAAGTAATTTCTAAAAGCGTACTGACTGTGACAATTTGATCAAATCAAATTGTCATGGTTGGTCGCTATTATCAATAGGAAATTAATAAGCCATAATAAAAAACTCAGCCTATATAAATTTTGACAATCGATATCCTGGAATGCCCCAAGTTCGCCGAGATCCTCTCTCTGATTTTATCATCAATCAGTCTCTCCTCTTTGGCCATTTCCTTACGTGACTTGCCTCCCCGTAGGGGGCATTCCAGGATTTTGCCAGTATACTGTCTTAATTCTCGATAACGCCGCTGAGCGTAGGCATGACGCAAACCATGCAAATTACGAAATCCTATTCTTTTGGTTTCACCTATATAGCGGTTGAGTTGTTCACGGTTGCTTTTATCTGCAGGGATAAAGGATCTGCCCTCTCCTACAAAAGATTTTGCCCTGTCTATAAATGCCCGTTGCTCTGGAGTTTCAATCGGGATCTGACGCGGCACTGCTCCTTTTGTCCAGGATGGCTGCATTTCTAAAAAATTGCCTTGATCAGCCTGACTTAAGATAATTTTAAGTGATTCCTCACGTCTAAGCCCAAATAGCTTTTGTGCTTCAATTGACAACTTAAGATGCGGATCGTTTATTTGCGATAAATCAATCTCATCGATAGCTTTGTTATGGGTAGGGATATAGTTTCGGTTACTGATACCGTATTCTTCATTGGTAGGCTTGATGATGTTAGGCTTCGGAATACAGGTTGCTGTAAGGCGCAATTTGGCCATCTTGTTTTTAATGGTGCCTGGATTCTGCCCTGCTGCTTTCCATTTCTCTACCAAAGCCTCGATATGTTTAGGCTTTAGCTGCCGTATGTTATCAAGTTTATATCCCAGTTCTTGCAGCTCTCTGGCAACGCTATGCAAAATAATTCGAGTATCAGCGATACTTTTATAAGAATGTGGTGGCATCTTTTTGATTAACTCGTTAATCGAATATTTTGCCTTTCTCAGCTTGGTGTTGCTTATCTTCTGCATATTAACCAACTCAGTAAAACCGTGAGCAGAATTGTGCGTTCATGAAAGGTGTTCAGTGGTGTGAAGGGCTATCAGAGTGGTCATGTCCACAATGATAATCTTAAATGATAATGGTACCTAAAGTACCTGCCCTAAAATGGCACAATTACTCACTGAAATTAACAATTAACACTAAACAATTTTTACTCTCTCGTCACCTCCTATTCGCTGTTAACTATTTATTATTTCACTTATCGTTATAGAGTTATTTTTAAATATTTATCAAAAAGACCAAAATGCTAAACGTTAATCACTTAGCGTTAACCATATTTTGCTATTAGCTTTATCGGTTTATGATATATCCATTAAATGTACTAACCGGCCAATCACTTTATTGCTACAGGCTAAATGCCCATACTCTAAAAGTTATGCACTATTGATTATTTCGCTTTGAATTAAAGACAAAAATATAGCTTACGGCTCCTCAATCTTCACTATTAGCTCAATGCTAATCAATCAAAAACTATTTATTATTCGCTATATCATTTTACGTTATACAGAAGGACAAATCCCTCAACCAGCAACTGCTGGTATTCAGATTTGCCATATTTCAGTCTAAACGACCCGCCGTAAGGTTAAGAAATGAGGACGGCTTTCACAAGACCCTAGCAGGGTTTCGCAGGAATTTCACCCGCTCATCAGTTGTGATGAGTTGCCTAATAGCAATCAATAAAGATTGTAGAGAATTTTTCTGAAAGAAGCAATTCAAGCTCATTCCTTGGCCAGTTTCCTTGCTAAGTAGAATTTTTGCCTCCATACTAGCCGATAGTCGCTCTATTTATCGCGATATCTCCTCCACCGCTTGATGAACTTTGCGCTGAATTTTGTAAGGGTAGTATTGTTGATATACCATGTGAGCCTTGGCTGCGTTGGTTTGCTGCTATCGAATCGCTGCTAAGCTGCGTTGATAGCCCATACCGATTTATTGACAATCGGAAGGAACTCAATCGCGTGCTATCTCCCGCAATCTCCCCATTAAAAGATTCGCGAAGCGCGCCTTGTCCTAATACTGGATGTGATCTCACCGACAAGTAATGATCACCAGTATACGCTAATCGAATAATGGGTTGATCACTAGGCACTTCTACAGCATGATAAGTTTCTTGTCGTTCCCCTAACGTATCGATGAAATAACAACGAAAACCCAGGTGAGGGTAACGGGTGTCAATAATGGCCACGATACTGTTAGACCGCTCTGCTAAAGAGTATATTTCGTTTATATTTGCCCATTCCCGATCATTGAAATGTTCCCCTTGCACCAATAAACGCAAACTGTCATGTAATTGAGTTCCTTCCGGTATATTAAGCCTCGCCAAAAAAGGACGATTGGTCATTTTCATCTGTAAAGCTGCTGCTTGATAAAAACAATTACCATTATCATTGACCTCTGCTAAATTAAATTCTGGAATCGCCCTTGGCCCAATGGCTATTTGTTCCGCTATCTCGTCTGTTATTAGATCCGCAGCTACTTTATCAAGAATGTCATTAGCAATATGCTTATCGGGCTCTTTTTCAGCTTCTGTATGGACGGTTTTATTGGCTTTTAATTTTTCATCTTTTCTGATAGTTTTTAGGGCGTCCAGGATGAAATCCATGCTAGGCCTATCGTTGGGTTCTTGCGCCCAGCAGCGTTTTATCAAAGAAGAAAATGCAGTTGATGCACGCCCCTCTTCCGGTATGTCTTGTCGACCGCCCATTATTACATGGTTTGTAATTCTATTCATACGAATCCACTCATCACCGTGGCGAAATTGACTATCATTGTAAGGAATCTTATGAGTAAGCAATTCCCAAAGAATAAATGCAAAGCTATAAACATCAGTGGCATAGTTAAAATAATACACCTCTTTATTTAAAACCAACAATTCTGGTGCCATATAGGGTAGAGTACCAACGGCTTTATCAGTGCGGAAAGTTCTTAACCTGAGGGTATTAGTTTTCTCATCACGGCTTAATTTAGATAATCCGAAATCGGCTATTTTGGCAAAATTTTGGTTCGCGCCACGGTGACACAGTAAAACATTCTCACTTTTTAAATCTCGATGTGCCATACCAACCACATTATGGAGATAATACATCCCGTTAGCTATATTAATCGCAATATTCAGACATTCTTCCCATTCTAGCAAGTGATGATATTCAGTCTTTTTACGCCCACCTAACTTATGAAATAAAGTGCCTTCATTCATAAATTCCATTACCAAGAAGGGGATTGTTGTATCAGTAGTATAGGCACATAGACTTACGATATTAGGGTGCCTTAACTGACTCATGTTATGAAGTTCTAACCAAAATGTGTTCTTTACCTCTTCATTACTATAATTGCTTGCCGATATTTTCTTCAACGCAACATCCATATCAATCCATAAGGCATGATAAACCACACCAAATGCACCATTACCGAGTTCTCGAATAATTTCCACGTCACACTCCTTAATGGGAAGAGCGGTTGCTGGTAAGTCAAATACAGGGCTGTCTTTGGTAGAGTGATTTTTTTGTAGTGCTAATTCTTCTACAAAATTTCTAGGCACCATCCCTTCTTGACGATCTTGGTTTTCACAATGCCACCAATCCCCATCTTGTCGTAAAACGTATAATATCTCTCCTTCATGAATAGACAATCTGTCATCACGGTCAGCTTTCCAATCGTACAAGACACGAAGAATAATGACGTTTTCAGCGTGTAAGTTTGCATAAGAAGAAAGTGCTTGCGGAGAACGAAATACCTGTATCATCCTCTGTTTAACTGGCCGATTAGGTAACGGTTCTGGAGATATTGAAGGACTTTCAGATAGTCTGTGGGTAGGTTTATCGGCTAACTGTTTCCATTTTTCTGCTTCAGCGATATCCCTTCTTACTCCATGTCCTAATTGGTACATGACACATAAATTACGCTCAGCGCTCTTCAATCCCTTGGTAGCGGCTAATGTATACCATAATATGGCCTCTTCATAATCCTGCCTGAACCAAAGTCCATTTTCATACATCTGGCCAATCGTCCATTGTGTCCAAGCATTAGCAGATTGCTTTACCATTTCAAGAAAACGAACCGCTTTAACTTCGTCTTTTGCAGTCCCTAATAGGCCACCTATATAAACTATTGCTAACAATACTTGAGCACCGATTTGTCCTTTTTCAGCTTGTTTTTCGAAAAAAACAAGTTCTAATTGATAATTATAGTCCCTATATTTCTCATCCGGCTGCAAAGATAAGGTAAATAAATCAGTGGCTTTTTCTGCATTCAACACGCCAGAGCAGTTTTTTAACTGCCGGAGCCAAGCCACGCCTAGTAGTACTTGTAATAAGGGAAATCGTATATCTGCTTTGGCATAGAAGAAAAAGGACGCGGGAATTGACTGTTCAACCCCTAAACCATATTCATACATCAATCCCAGGTAGCAATGCGCTACCTGATGGTTTTGCTGGATTGCTTTTTTCAAAAAAAAGCGGGCTTGTCCATAGAAACTTACTTTACTCTCATTAACTATATTCGAATCTGTCAGATATATTTTCCCTACTACACATTGTGCCTCAGAGATACCCTCATGAGCCATAACCCATAAGTTTGATTTAGCTTGTTCCTGTCCTCCTATTACGGCATTTCGATACCACTTTATAGCTTCTTTTTTATTTTGCCTCATCCCCCATCCCCAATAGTACAAATCTCCTAATGCCCATTCCCCTACAGGATCGCCTCCTTGAGCAGCTTGCTGTGTTAATCCAATCAATCTATCTATTACCGCCTGATTTCTTTGAAGCCCTTTTCCTTCGACATACATTCCCACTAAATATGACCACCCTCTGGCATATCCTTCTTGTGCGGCAAATTGGAATAGTCTAAGAGCTTTCTGATACTCTTTGCTTTCTCTGTATCTTATCCCTTGTATTACATAACTTGGAATATTTTTAAACATGCCAGGCTTTATTCGGTTATGAATAGAGTGAAGCTGAGACTTTAAGGGTGTTCTTTCTGTTAAATTTCTTGTGGAGTGATCTTGAATTGTGTGATTTTCAAAAGAAGGATCAGCAAGAGTATCCGATTGTTCATCAAACAAGAAACTCTCAAGATTATCCTCTAAATGCTGTTCTAAATCAACAATCAACTCAAGGGAATGTGCCTCACTTTTTTTCGTTTCTCCCTCGGCATTAGCATTATCATTATCATTTGTAGAATTAGACTCGCTATAGCAATCTTTAACCCATGAAAAAACCATAAATGCCAACCCACCAGCGGCCGCCGTAAAACACCACCAAGAATTACACCCAGATGAAAGTAAATAAATACAATAAGCTGGAACACCCAACCAAAATACAAAAAAGACGAATAAACTCACAAAGAAAATCAAGATGCGCTTAAAACAATTTACAAACCAATCATCTCCAGATAACATATATACAATCTCCTGTTAATTTTAATATGGTAACGCAAAAAGGTATTTACAATACCAGATAGCATTAAAATAATTCAATCCTTTTTGCTTTTTTATATGGCAAGTACAAGAAAAATTTTTATGGCTGTTTATGACTCGAATATTATAAAAAGAAACAATCACGTTGCCGTTTTTATTTTTTGCCCCAAAACTTTGGGCTAAATGCGCAACATCAAAGAATTGTATTTGTAAGATATAGCTCCTTTGATATAAAGCACGCGTTCGCGTCACTGCAAAAACGCAAGCGTTTTATTCAGTGACTCTCACGCGATGCCGGCGGCCTCAAACAGCCTAAGCCGACAATTTTCGGCTTGTCTTGTTTTCGATAGCCGGCACTTGCAGACACGCCTCGTGTCTGCTCATGTCTGCACCGCTCTTGCAGACAATTAAGTCAGGCAATCATCGCAGGATCAACACGCGACAATTTGCCACTATTTTAAGCTTGCTCGCTCCTGATCACATTTCTCTGTAGCAATGTATTACCTTTTTGATTTGAGTACCGTTTTAATACATTAATTAATAATGCTAAATATGGGTTTCATCTCAATGCAGCAACAATAGGCTTTTTATTAACCCATTTTTGGGTTTGGTATTTCTAATGCGCTGTATTCAACAAACTGTTGTCGACTGACCGACAAGAATTGCCAAAAGCCGTTTGCCCTAACTTTTAGCTATCAATTGGCAACAAACTGTGTAATTTGGACATAAAAAGCCCAACGATAAATATTGGGTACACTGATAGAAAGAAGTTAACGCTCATTGCATAAGGAAGATCTAACGAAGCCTTCCTATAATGCGATAAAAGCTAGAAGATTCGTCCAAAACGGCCTTGCAACGTTAAGATTGTTAATGATCCTATTTTCCTGTAAATTATCTTCGTGATTTATATCTATACGTTATTAACAATAAAAGCTCTGCTAAAGGATAGCGTTATGAAATTATTTTTGTTTTTATTTTTAGTGTTCATCCCTTGTGTTTTCTCTTGATTTACCTACCAATTCGATGACAAGTAGTGGTATAGAATATCCTAATTATCAAGTTCTTGTTAACAACAAAGATGGTTATAGAACAGAAATGAGATGCCATGAAAAAAGTGGAATAACAATTGAGTGTTCTTTTGAGCAGATGGTGATTAGACATCTAAACACTGAAAAAGATGAAAAGTTTCTCGAATCTCTTAAAACCGAAGATAATCATTATATTCAAGCACTACTTAAAAAGACAGAAGTATTAAATTGTAACAACATACATAGAGAAGGTGAGACGGAGGAAGAATTAAGCTGGGATAAAGAACGTTGCAGAGAATTTATAAAGTCCAAAAATCGCGCTAGTTTAATTAATTTCTTTGAGAAAAATTTAGACAGAACAAAGCAGACCTGTATTCTATCACATTTGAAATTCTCAGAAGAATTTAGATACGATCCCAAAAAATCGAGGTGGATGGATGAAACATTAGGTTCAGAAGAAGCTAATCCCGTGAATAGAGCTTGCGGCCTAGTCAATATATCTTATCTTGAAAAAGACCCACGAGAAGAATACAATAAATTCTCGTGGAATCTTGTTGCTAACAACATAGTTACTAAAAAATCTGAGAGCTTTTTCGGAGCAAGGTGTTCGTTGCTTGATACTACTGCTCAAGGTGGAGAAGTAAGTTATGGGGTTGGAAGTGGGCAATATGGAACTAGCACACTTATGAACTGTAAATACATTAATTTTAGTGAGTTATATTAAATATTGCTAATTGCTGGCTCAGACTTGGGTCATCTCTTAGTATCTCCATAACAGCCTTAGTAAAAGCCGGATCAATTTCCTGATTATGGCTGCAGGAAGTTACCCCATGATATCCTTGACCATTATAAGCCATAATAATTGATTCTTTTATATCAAAACTCTCTATAGTATCAGACTGACTTGGTTTAATAATATCAATATCGGATACATTTTTTTCTTGAGAAGATTCGCTCAAAATAACGATA
>JAJNDI010000025.1 GCA_021156325.1 Gammaproteobacteria bacterium | reverse complement strand
CGCCCGTCGGGAAAATAAAAAGTATCGCACATCGCACGTGCAGGGTGATCTTCAGGAATATTCAATGCGGTAAAGTTATAATATTCATCTTCTACTTCAGGGCCTGTGACAGTTTCAAAACCCAATTGAGAAAAAATAGCAGAAAGGCGTTCAGTGACCTGAGTAACAGGGTGCAAAGAGCCTTGATGCTGACCTGCTCCCGGCATGGTGATATCAATCGATTCAGAAGCCAATTGATCTGCCACTTGAAGCGCTTCCAAAGCGTCTTGTTTGGCGGCAATAGCCGCTTGTAAGGTTTGCTTAGCTTGATTGATAGTTTGGCCTGTCGCAGCCCGTTCAGACTCAGGCAAGGTATGCAATTCTTTCAGAAGGGCTGTTAAAATCCCTTTTTTGCCAAGATAATGTACTCTCAGCGCATCCAAAGCGCTGAGATCAGCAATTTTTTCAAGGGCGTTTAATGCTTCGCTTAAGATATGTTGATGTAGATGGATAGCCCTCTCCCCGCCGCTTCGCGGCGCCCCTCTCCCGCTTGCGCAGGAGAGGGAAAAATACAAGTCTGCTTCGCGACACCTTTCCCTTTCTATCCTAAGGAAGCTAATCCTTGCTTGGCACTATCGACCAATGCTGCAAAGGCATCTTTATTAAATACCGCTAATTCAGCCAGTAATTTGCGATCGATTTCGATATCGGCTTTCTTCAAGCCATGCATAAAACAGCTGTAAGAGAGACCATGTTCACGCGCAGCTGCATTGATACGCACGATCCAGAGGTTTCTGAATTGACGTTTGCGCTGTTTGCGATCCCGATAGGCATATTGACCCGCTTTGGTAACCGCCTGTACGGCAACCCGATAAACACGGGAACGAAAACCATAATACCCTTTCGCTTCATCCAAGACTTTTTTATGTTTGGCGTGCGCTCGCACACCCCGTTTGACTCTTGCCATCTTTCTTACCTCACCTACTTAACATTTAACATACGTAACACAAGCTTTGCATCAGATGCAGTTAAGACTTTCATGGCTCGTAACTGTCTCATACGCTTTGGGCTCTTGTGTGTACTAATGTGGCTTCGAAACCCCTGACGGTGTTTCACTTTCCCACTCCCGGTGAGTTTAAAACGCTTGGCAGCGCCTCGGCTTGTTTTTAATTTTGGCATATCTATAACTCCAAATTTTAAGTATATTAAAAGTAGTATGGCCAAGCTAAGCCATACGTACTCATTCAATAAGAATTTTATTTAACAATAAAACGCTTATTTCCGCTTTTTAGATGACAATACCATCATCATTTGACGGCCTTCCATCTTAGCCGTTTGCTCGACTTGCGCTGCTGAATCGACATCCTGCTGGATGCGCGCCAATAGCTTCATGCCTTGCTCCCGGTAGGCGACTTCACGACCGCGAAAACGCACCGTGATTTTAACTTTGTCACCTTCCTCGAGGAAAGCCAACAGGTTACGTAATTTAACCTGATAATCTCCCTCTTCGGTTCCTGGGCGAAATTTTAACTCTTTCACCCGTATTTTTCGTTGATTTTTACGTGCAACGTTATCACGTTTATTTTTCTCAAAAAGAAACTTGCCATAATCCATAATGCGGCACACAGGGGGCTCAACATTCGGAGAAATCTCGACCAGATCAAGGCCTTCATCGCTGGCAAGACGAAGCGCTTCATCGATTGCAACAATTCCTACCTGTTCTCCTTGCGCATCAATCAACCTGACTTCACGTACTCGAATTTGCTCATTCTTACGTGTTTTTTTATCGTTAATAATACTCATCCTCGTTTATTTTTGCCTTTTGCCCTTGCTCTGTACTTCTTGTATTAACCGCTTTGCACACTCATCAATCGTTAAACGGCCGCAATCGCTGCCATCTAATGCCCGCAACGCAACGGTGCCTGTCTGCACCTCCTGGTCGCCAATTACTGCCTGATAAGGTATGTAACGCAATGTGTGTTCGCGGATTTTAAAGCCTACCTTCTCATTTCTCAAGTCCAATCTTGCCCTAATTCCCTGTTTTTTTAAAGCCATACACACAAAACGGGCATAATCAGCATGCCGATCGGTGATAGACATGATCATTAATTGAACAGGCGCCAGCCAGAGGGGGAGTTTTCCCGCATAGTGTTCAATCAAAATCCCGATAAATCGCTCAAATGAACCAAAGGCTGCCCGATGCAGCACTACCGGCGTTTGCTTGCTGCTGTCTTCAGCAATATAAACGGCCTGAAGACGCTCAGGCAGGACATAATCGAGCTGCAAAGTGCCGCATTGCCAGACTCTGTCCAATGAGTCCCTCAATGAAAATTCAATCTTGGGACCATAAAAAGCCCCTTCTCCGGGTGAGGGCTGCCACGCCAAGCCCGCTCCATCCAATGCTTTGGCTAAAGCATCTTCGGCTTTATCCCAGAGGGCATCGTCTCCAAAACGCTGCTCGGGACGTAAGGCCAATTTGAGGATGAGATTATCAAAACCAAAATCGCGATAAATCGTAAGCAACAGATCGATAAAAGCGCTTGCTTCTGACTGCACTTGATCGGGAGTACAAAAGATATGGGCATCATCTTGAGTCATATGACGTACGCGCATCAAACCATGTAAAGTGCCTGATGCTTCATTGCGGTGACAAGAACCGAATTCTGCCATTCTGATCGGTAAATCCCGATAGCTTTTCAACCCTTGATTAAAGATTTGGATATGACAGGGACAATTCATGGGTTTAATAGCATAGAGACGCTGTTCGGTTTCGGTGACAAACATATCTTTGCCAAATTTTTCCCAGTGACCTGATTTTTCCCATAAGCTTCTGTCAACCAATTCAGGCGTATTCACTTCGATGTAATCTCGTTCTGATAATTGGGAACGGATGTAATCTTGAAGCGTTAAAAATAATTTCCAACCGTTTTCATGCCAAAAAACATTGCCCGGCGCTTCTTCCTGAAAATGAAATAAATCCTGGATTTTGCCAATACGGCGATGATCGCGCTTTTCTGCTTCTTCCAGGCGATCTAAATAAACTTTTAACGCTTTTTGATCAGGCCAGGCAGTCCCGTAGATCCGCTGCAGCATTTCATTTTTCGGATCGCCCCGCCAATAAGCCCCTGCCAATTTAGTCAGCTTAAACGCTTGCAAGAACCCGGTATGAGGAACATGAGGCCCTCGGCAGAGATCGATAAAATCCCCTTGTTGATAAAGGCTGATGGGTTCCGCCGCGGGCAAGTCTGAGATGATCTCCGCTTTGTATTTTTCGCCGATGTTTAAGAAGAATTCAACGGCCTTTTCGCGAGGCCATACTTCGCGTTTGACGGGTAATTGGGCTGTAGCGAGTGCTGCCATGGCAGATTCTATCTGCACGATATCATCCGGCGTAAAAGAACGCTCAAAAGCAAAATCATAATAAAAGCCATTTTCAATAACAGGGCCAATCGTGACTTGAGCGCTGGGAAAAAGTTTTTTTACCGCTTGTGCCAAGAGATGCGCCGTGGAATGACGCAATACTTCCAAACCATCCGGATCTTTTCCCGTCACAATGGCAACCGCTGCATCGCTTTCGAGCCGATACGATGTATCAACCAATTTGCCGTTGACACGGCCTGCCAAAGCCGCTTTGGCAAGGCCCGCGCCGATATCGGAGGCAAATTCGGCGACCGTTAAAGGAGCGGCATATTCCCGGGTGGAATTGTCAGGCAAGGTAATAGTTAACATCTTTTGTCCCATGACGATAGTGGCTAAAAGGGGATTCTATCGTTAGCCCAGACAATTCGCAATAAAAACAGTCTACGTATTAATAACACGTGGGGAAGATCAAGTCAGATATAATACAGCGTTGCGCTACAAATGCACCCCTCTGTCATTGCAATATACACAGATCCCTCTGGCTTGAGGTCGCTTCAGGCTGTTTTAGCTTTTTCGAAGATTGGATCGCCGTTTGAGATGCTAGCACTTCTGCAGAACGCCTGTATTCTATAACCTTTTTTAACTCCATAATAAAAGCTTCCCTTGCGCACCGTTTAGCCTGCAATGAAAAATCTTCTAACAAAAGCTCCAACTCTGGTAATGATAATTTTTTAACATCATAAGCAAAACGCAGCATGTTTTGTTCTGCAAACCAAACCTGGCCAGGGATCCCAAGAGAAGAGACAGCAGAAGCTGAATTCCCCTCAATCAAAAATTGCTGCCAATAATCGGCCAAAATAATATGGGGCTTGGAGACACGCTTCCAGACGTTTAATTGACACAAACCTATGTATCGAGACAGTGCTGCCCATTGAGATTCTGAAAAATTCATTAAAAGTTCTGCCATTCCAGGAACATGCGCTACCAGGGTACTTGCAATACTTTCTGCGCACGTAACAGTATAGGTTTCTTCAATATGCAGATCCCACTCTGCCACTTTTAGCGGCCGGATGAGCATTATAAAATGATCGCTTGTGAATCTTTTTGCTTTAATATTTTCATCAAAAAAAGATAATAGACAGTCCTGCTTAAAAAAATTGTCAGCAATCGCCTTGTACAAATCCATAAGATAAATCTTTATTTCATGAGAAAAATCCTCTTTATCAGAACGGCCGAAGTTGGCAACATTGACTTGTAACAAATAATGAAGCAATACTATTAATTGTTCGAAGGTCATCAATTTCTTCTTAAGACGCGATGAAATAAAATCTGCAAGGGCATGAATTAATACTTCTACTCTAGGGGAATCATCAGGATAAACTCTCTTTTCAATGGGTTGTGTTTTATCGAAAAAACGTACCGGAGCAGAAAAAGCAAATTTTGTTAAGGCTCTATCCGGGTAAAACTGTATGCTAAACACTGCTTTATCCTTCAGCGCGTCTAAAAAAGATTCTACTGTTATTGTTTCAAGATCTAATATGGATGAGTTAAACATAGTGAACTTCCTTTGCCGCAAGATTTGTTGCAAGACACACCGCTAAAGTGCCGTAAGAAAATAAATAAAAGTGGCAAAGTATACCACAAAGCAGTGCCCCAAGCGGGAAAGACCCAACGATCTGAAACAATGAAATGGAGGCTGGGGTCGGGATCGAACCGGCGTCCACGGCTTTGCAGGCCGCTGCATAACCACTCTGCCACCCAGCCGAGTAAGAGTGCCTTGTTGGCATGGCTTCTCAGGTTCCTACCGGAGAAACGTTGGATTCTATTGAATAGGGATCTGAACTGGAGCGGGAAACGAGTCTCGAACTCGCGACCTCAACCTTGGCAAGGTTGCGCTCTACCAACTGAGCTATTCCCGCAACAAGGGACGTATTCTAACCAAGCTAGCCTCGGTGTCAAGCTTGATTTTACTCTGGTTTATGGACATCCATCCTTAGCGATGGCCAGGCTGCGCGCAAATAAACCACCATCGACCATAAAGTCAACCCGACTGCACAGTACAAAAGGCCATAACCCAGGATTAAATGGACGTTATACCACCATGAAACTGCTTCATTGCCGCTCGCCGCCAATAACAATACGACCGCTATCATTTGAACAAAGGTTTTTACCTTGCTGACAAAAGATACTGCTACATTGGCCCGCTTGCCGATCTCGGCCATCCATTCCCGCAGTGCCGAAATGGCAATTTCACGGGCAATAATGACGATAGCCGCAAAAGTTAAATAGGGTAAATTCACGGCCAACACCACCAATGCGGTCATGACAATAAGTTTATCTGCAACCGGGTCAAGAAACTCCCCAAAGGGGCTGCTTTGATTAAGGGTTCGTGCTAAAAAACCATCCAACCAATCGGTTAGAGCCGCCAAGGCAAAAACGAGAGCCGCTATAATATGATTCCAATGAAAAGGAAGATAATAAAAGGTTACAAAAACAGGGATTAAAGCCAAGCGCAGCCATGTCAATAAATTGGGAATTGTAAACGGCATAAGTCACTCTCCTCTATCCCTGGAATAACGCACTGTAACAGGATATTTCTTAACATCGTTATGATAACGAAATTCAGCCTGAAAATGAAGAGGAGCCTTATGTTAAAAAAGCATAAAAAGCCCCTAGGCACTTTATTAAAAAGGGTATATATTTCCAGTAACTTCGAGTAATTAACGAAAGGAGATCCCATGAAATCGAATGCCTTGATCTTAAGTCTTTGTGCCTTGATGGCAGCAGGCAGTACCGCCACTGCACAAGCTGGAACTTATTCCTATCAGAATCTGCCCCTCCTCGCCGCTCACGTCCGTACTATTGATAATACAACCTATCAATCCAACAATGGCGATGACGATTGGCAACAGCCTGGCAGCAACGATGCAGGACAAGATCCCGGCGCAATGAGCCAATCCCAGACACCGGATCAATCCGTTACACAGTCAGGAGATAATAACGCGAATGCTAATGACAATGATGATAACATGGATGATAATGGCGATAACGATTAATTATATTCAACGTCAACAAAGAGTATATATTCACAGCATTTCAAGTTGCGGCAAGACCTTGGCGCAGGCGAGCAGCGGCATGTAGAAATCAATACATGAGCAGCAACACAAGCGGTCAACAAAGCCGCAGCTTGAAAGGCGAAAGGTATAACGGGTTTGCCCTTTCCCCTTTGAAAGAGCATTATAACCAGAGATTAAAATCACGTGGCTACTGTTATTCCTGAACCTTCCTCTTCAAGCAGAACCTTAGGTCCCGTCGCTGATTTAGAAAAACACTTACCTTCCGATTGGTGGCGAACCTTATTCAATTCCTTTTATTTAAAAACCGATGGGGATGTTATCGAAAATGACGATAACACGTTTCGTGAAATCGAGATGTTAATCAATGCAGTTAACTTAAAACCGGAAGATAAAGTGCTTGATCTCTGCTGTGGACAAGGACGGCATGTTCTTGCTCTTCAACGCAGGGGGTATGAAAATGTCATGGGACTTGATCGCTCACGCTACCTCATTCGGGTTGCGAAAAAGCGTGCTCAACAATTGAATTTGGTTGTAAAATTTGCAGAAGGTGATGCGAGACGCATTCGGCTGCCAGAATCAAGCCTTGACTGTGTAGTACTTTTTGGCAATTCCTTTGGTTATTTTGAATCACAAGAAGATGACCTTGCCGTCTTAAATTCTATCTTGCGCGTGCTGAAAACCGAAGGCCATCTAGTGATGGATATCGTCAATGGCGAGTGGATGCGCGAGCATTTTGAACCGCGCTCTTGGGAATGGATAGACGAAACCCATTTTGTGTGCCGCGAACGTTCTTTATCAAATGATAAAACCCGCATTATTTCCCGCGAAGTCATTGTTCATGCAGAACGAGGGGTTATTGCGGATCAATTCTATGCAGAACGCATTTATACCTTTGCTGAAATCAAACAAATTTTAGCATCGCTCAATTTTACAGATATTATTCTACATGGGGGTCTTGTTGCAGATTCTACCCGTAACCAAGACTTAGGCATGATGGCCAATCGCATGTTTATCAGTGCCAAAGCGCCCTATAAAGCTAAAACCGCCTTGTCAACCGCGGTAAAAACCAAAAAATCACTATTGGTTTTATTAGGCGATCCGCGTCAACCGGATAAAATAAAACGCAACGGGCAATTTAACGCAGAAGATCTGCACACGATCCAATGCTTAAAAGATGCCTTGGCAACGTTAAACTATAATGTCAATTATCTTGATAATCACAAAAAACTCATCGATACCCTGCGGCAAAATAAGCCTCAGTTTGTCCTTAATTTTTGCGATGAAGGTTTTAATAACGATGCATTGCTAGAGCTTCATGTGCCGGCTTTGTTAGAAATGCTAAACATCCCCTATTCGGGCGCTGCGCCTCCTTGCCTTGCACTTTGTTATAATAAATCGGCTGTACGGGCTGTCGCACAATCAATGGAAATTCCCGTTCCTTTAGAAACCTATTATGATCCCAGTGATCAGGCAGCCACACTTCCTTCTATTTTTCCTGCTATTTTGAAGCCGAATTTGGGAGACAGTTCTATTGGGATCACACAAGATGCTGTTGTTAATAATCCGCGAGATTTGGTGAATTATTTAGACCGATTAAAAACGCTCTTGCCCAATACGCCTATTCTGATCCAGGAGTATTTATCCGGGGCTGAATACAGTGTAGGCATCATTGGTAATCCCGGTCATTTTACGATTTTGCCCATCATGATGGTGGATTACAGCCATTTACCGAAAAATTTGCCAAAAATCTTAGGGTACGAATCCAAATGGCTGCCCGACTCTGCCTACTGGAATAATATCTCTTACAAAGCGGCTGAACTTGATGTAGAAGCTGAGCGTTTATTAAGTGATTATGCAACCATGCTCTTTGAACGCTTAGGATGTCGGGATTATGCCCGTTTTGATTTTCGCGCCGATGAACAAGGTCAACTCAAACTGCTTGAAGTGAACCCTAATCCCGGCTGGTGCTGGGATGGTAAATTCAATTTGATGGCAAGTTTTGCCGGCAAAAGTTATTCAGAAATGCTACACTTAATCATTGAAGCTGCTCTTGAACGCACCCATAACCATAAGCAGAAAACGCTTGAAGAAGGGGAAGCAGCTTGATCATAGGTCTATAAGAAAAATCTGCTCTAAGCGATTTGAATGCAGGCGCAGCATCGGCACAGCTGGGCCGCGAAGCAAGCCGGCAACAAAGCCTGCATTCAAAGCGCGAAGAATATAAAAGAGTTTTAAAATGCTGACTAACTGGATCCATTACGCTAGCAAAAATTTGTTGGAAACTATTTTTGTTTTCTTTCTATTAACGGCCATTTACCTCATCTTAACCCTTTTATTTGCCCGAAAAAACGCCGACAAGCGATACAAGCACCGATATCGCATGCGCTTGTTTTATTTAATGTCCGTGGTTTTTTTAATCTCTATTGCCCAAATCTGGCTAAATGGTTTTACGCATTTATTGGCTATTTTAGGGTTGGTTTCAGCTGCCATCGTTATTGCCAATAAAGAGAGCGTGATGAATATCACAGGATGTTTAATCATCAATTGGCGGGAATTATTTGCAGAAGGAGATTTCATCAAAGTACAAGAGATCCGCGGCTGTGTTCAAACCATCGGTTTATTTTATTTTACCGTTTATGAAACCGTTGATAATCAATTTACAGGCAGTACAGTGCGGGTTCCCAATGGGCTTGTGATTACTCAGCCTGTTGTCAATTACTCCTCCACTGAAAATCTCTCAAGACAGCATATTGATGTTCATTTATCGATAAACAGTGACTTGATAGCAGCTGGAAAGCACTTAAAAGAAGCTGCCAGTACTTATCTGGAAGCGGCTTATGCCAAGCGCCAGCAGTTTTCCATGGGGTTTTTGAGGCGGCATCATAGCAATTTCGTGCAGCCTCACTTCTCTTTAAAACCTAAAATCCTTTTTTCTATGCCCTCTGATCCCGCGAAGGGCATTATTTTAACTGTAGAGTTTTTCTGCTTTTTAGAAGATGCTGTTGAGGCCAAAGCGGTTATTCTTGCCCGGTTTTTATCTATCATGAAAGATAAACCGGATATTAAAATAGCAAATTAGAGATTATTTCAAATTATAAAAGCTATTTAATCTGGCTTTGCTTAATTTACCGTGTTTCAAGCTTTGGATAGGGTCAACATACAAGTTTGCATTCAGCGCTTCTCGACCTAACAGCATACGAAACGAGAGCGGATCTCGATTAGAAAGTGTCATTTCTATCTCCCATTGTTGTTCACCCAAAACCACTGAAGTAAAAATAACAAAACGATATTCTTTATGCCCGCTTGAGCTCATTACATACCGCTTATCAACCGCTTCTGCCGCACAACGAACGGCAATGGCCTTACTGCGCTGCAGGGGATAAACGCTAAAAAACACCCAATCTTTATTGTTCTTTCGTTTCTGCTCAATATCAAAGGCATGAATTGCGGAGGTTTTAGCGCCGGTATCGATTTTGGCTTTAATGGCAGGGATTTTAAGATCAGGTAAAGCACACCATTCACTCCAACCAATTACCATTTTCTCTACTGGAGGCTGCACAACATCCGTTTTTTTGCGCATACTGATATTTGGAGCTCGTTTGCTCATAATATGTTTACCTTCTTTATCCTTGGTATCGGCCCCGTACATTCATCGCCTTGGCTGATTTTTCAATATGTTCTATAATCATAGCTGCAATATCTTTCTGCGTCACACTTTCTATGCCTTCCAAACCTGGCGTAGAATTTACTTCCATGATAAGCGGACCGCGTGCTGAGCGCAGCAAATCCACACCTGCCAAGCCTAAACCCATCGCTTTGACCGCCCGTACAGCGATATCCCGTTCAGACTTGGTAATTTTGATCATTTTCGCGCTACCGCCTTTATGGATATTGGATCGAAACTCTCCTGGCGAAGCTTGACGCTGCATGGCAGCAACGACTTTATCACCGATCACAAGACAACGAATATCAGCGCCGTTTGCTTCTTGAATAAATTCCTGCACAATAATGTTAGCATTCACTCCCATAAAGGCTTCCACCACACTTTCAGCCGCTTTCTTTGTTTCAGCCAACACAACCCCTACCCCTTGAGTACCTTCGATAATTTTAATAATCAAAGGCGGGCCCCCTACTACCTGGATTAAGTCATCAATATCGCGTGGCGAATGGGCAAAACCCGTTGTCGGCATGTGGATCCCTTTCATGGCCAGGATTTGCAAAGAGCGCAATTTATCGCGTGAGCGGGTGATACTGATGGAAGGGTTAATCGTATAAGTGCCGGTTGCTTCAAATTGACGAACGATAGCCGTTCCATAGAAAGTACGTTTGGCACCGATACGGGGAATAATAGCATCAGTTTCTGATAAAGTTCGGCTTTTATAGTGAATGCTGGGGGCTTCAGCGGTAATATTCATGTAGCAACGTAAATAATCTACCACTTCAACATCGTGGCCTCGGGCAACAGCTGCTTCTTTTAACCGTTTTGTTGAATAAAGCTGCTTATTTCGCGATAAAATCGCAATTCGCATAACTATCACCCTCCTGGGTTTTTTAAGCAGCCTATCATATTACTTATTTGGCACCAAATCCATTTGGAGCCCTGCCCCCGGGGGTGGCGGAAGATAAGCAGCAGCTATCCCCTGTCGAACAGCAGGTGCATGAGGAGCAGCTCCCCACATACTGCCATAACCTGCCGGATAAGGGCTCATCAACCCTCCTAGTATATCGCCAGGCGGTAATGGGTTAAATATAAGGGGTAAAGAAGCAGGGTTCATTGACCTCTTACCGCCAACATATAAATTTTGATAAGCGTTATCTTGCGAAAAACCGCTCAGCCGAACCAATTCAGAACTGAGACGTTTCCCCCCATTTTTCTTATAAGCAAGCCAACACGCTTCAAAAATATCCAACGGGATTAATTTACCTTCTACTTTTAGCTCATCTAAAATAATCTTAGACTGCAGCTCAACAGTACTTGGATTGCTTTCCAAGCTGGTTTTTTCTGGAATTTTCAGACGGCAAGATTCATCAACGTACTGATACATCTTAAAGAGATATCGACACATCTCTAAATGATACTTTATATAATTTTTAACCAGACCTTTTGCTTCGAAATGGGATATATCTTCAAAACTTAATTTATATTCTACTTTTGGATCAGAAATTTCGGGAGAAACCCCAGAAATTTCCGCCTTAAAAACCTTATCTTTAATCAGATTAAGCTGATTAAAGCAGCTTTTCAAACGCTGATCTTCATCAACCAAGAAATGGTCATCACGCAATAACATTTCCTGCTTATGGTTGTTTACTATAATTCTTGTAACCAAACAAGCTTTTAGCAAACATTCTATAGCAGATGTTACTTTTCCTAAAATCGCCACGTTAATATTTTGTGCATTTTTGTGCAGTTTAGGTAAAAATAAATCAACAAAATTTATTATATTATTACAGAGCGATACTAACTCATCAGCATATTCTGAATCGACTTTTAATATAGAAATTTCTAGCCAAATCAGAAATCTGATTTTTGGAAGAAACTCTATCAATTTTTGTGATTTTTCCTCTATTTCTTCTTCAAGTCCACCCAGATCCAAAAAACACTCATTCAGTATGGCAATAGTATCTTTAAAGAGGTGCAGACTATACAATCTTCTATCTTTTACTAAATCTTGCACCTCATTAGAATGACCATTTTTCCTTAGCAAAAAAACTGCCTTTCTGGTCAATTTCATATTGAAAGAAGCATATAGCATATATTGTCTTGAAAAAAATTGACTCAATTTAAGCATTGATTCTTCATCAAGACTGGAAAGATTATGCTCCAGCTGAAAGGGAGATAATTGAATTAGATCAAATAAAGAATTGGATACGGATTTTTTATTTTTTTCAATTGAAGCAAAATAAGACCTAACGTCATTATTATAGGCAGCCATGGAATTTTTTATTTTTTTAGTTTCCTTTGTCCTATTATAAGATCTTCTTTTGAAGGAGGAGGTACGGTTTTTTGTCTTAGGGGATAAGAAGCATTAATATAAAAAATATTAAGATATGCAATATAGGCATATGTTGCGATCAGATCAAGCACTGTTCTAGCAGCCGCCACATCTGCAAATTTTTCCAAGTTATCCACTTGGCTTGAAAAAAAATCCACTTTTTTCTCAAATTCTGCAAGCTTGTGATTATAATCCTCAAGAAATAAATTAGGCTTATGTGGCGGCATAGTACTTTTCCTTATTCAAATAATGGTGAATAAACTATGCTGCTCGCGTTCAGATCTATGCAAAAAATTGCAATCTAACTTGATATTCCCTTGTTATGCTAAAAGCCTCCCTATTGCCTGTATCAGCCTAGGTTATAATAGTATAAATCGCATTAATTATTTACAAAAACAATGAGTAATACAATCATTAAAAAGAACTAAAAATCAATACATTATAAAATACTCGTCAAAACTCCCCTAAAAGTTTATTCCTTTTGGTATTTCTTATTTGATGGTATACTCGCCCCTGTCCGCAAGACCGGAGAGGTGGCCGAGTGGCTGAAGGCGCTCCCCTGCTAAGGGAGTATGGGGCATTAAACCTCCATCGAGGGTTCGAATCCCTCTCTCTCCGCCAGTATAAAATTTGATCAAACGTCTCCGTTTTCCATAACCTTGATTAATGCCAACATAATTAGCTTATATTTGTAGATTCTTTTTCAACAGGCACTATCTGTCAACTTGCTTGGGTTTTCCCTATTTTTTTCTATTTTGGTTACCATTTATACTAAATTTGTCTCCGTTTCTCCGCTCATCTCCACCGGCTCAACTCCAGTAGAATTCGGAAAATCACCGAATTACGCTCAGAAGTTCAAAATCAGTTTTTGGGGGGTAATATGGATTAACAAACTTCATAAACGCGCCTATAAATTATTTAAGAAGGAGAAACCTCTCTTATCAAGCCCATAATCGGGGTTATTATCAGGAGTGTTCTTTTCTTCCTCTTTTGCTGGCAGTGGAACTGATTCTGAAGTAGCCATCGTAAAAAAACTCGCTCTTTCAAAAGCACTCCTGCTATATTTTTTGCTTCCATCATCTTCTTCGAATGAACTTTCCATTTTTTCTGACCTAACCCACCCATCAGGGCTTTTTTGCCCATATTCTGCAGGTAAAGCACTAGAAGTATTGCAGGAAGCATTCTGAGATTCCAATAGACTATTATTCGAAACAATATTATCCGCCAACTCTGGCATTTTTTTTAATTCAAGTATCGCTTCTGCCACTCCTTCCTGGGCAGCCAGGCTAAACCAGTATAGAATCTCTCTGCTAGCCTCTTGCTGGGAAATATCTTCAAAATCTCCTTCTTTATACTGAAGCCCTAAGTAATATTTAGCCTTGGATTCTAAATAAGCCGGCGTTTTGAAAAGGCTTTGGATATTTTCTTTATCATCAGGTGCATAAGAAACGTATTTCAGAAAACCTCTTTGAGTCAGCGCTTTTTCCCTCAAAGTCGCTCTATCTGCTACATAATCGAAACAGCGCCTCACTATTTTCTTGGGCAAGCGATAGCTCATATTCATTGCAACTTTCTCTAAAATATGAAGTTTTACTTCCAGTGGTAAATCTGGTTGAGAGGAAGATTGAACTAAAAAAACTCTCGCGACACTGAGCAATTCGAATAAAGTTTTCTTAAATAATGTTTCCACTCCACGCCAACACTTAATCGCACCATCCTGACTCCCGCTTAAGACCCATCCGTTCGGAAGCACTGCGAGAGCGTTAATAGAATCCACATGCCCCTCCCAAGTAGCCAGACAAGCCGCATTCCCTGTCTCTTTATCTATTTTCCAACACTTAATCTTTCTATCCTTGCCCCCACTTAAGATCCAACCATTTGCAAACACCGCGAGGACACAAACAGAATTTCTATGCCCCTCCCACGTGGCCAAACAGTGCAAATTCCCAGTGTTATTATGATATCTTTCCCAACTCCTAATCTTAGTGGTATCCCAACACTTAATCGTGCCATCCTGACTCCCACTTAAAACCCATTTATTCGGGAGCACTACCAGAGCAAGAACCAGATTCGTATGTCCGCCCCAAGTGGCCAAACAAGTCGCATTTCCCGTCTCTCTATCTACATCCCAACACTTAATCTTCTTATCTCCGCTCCCGCTTAAGACCCTCCCATCTGGAAGCACCGCAAGAGCAAAAACATTATCTCTATGTGGCCTCTGCCAGGTAGCCAAACAGCGCGCTTCGCCTGTCTTCCTATCTACCTCCCAGCATTCAATTTCACCATAACCATAACCTCCTCCCCCACTTAAGACCCACCCATTCTCCAAGACCGCAAGAGCACAAATATAAGCCCCACGTCCCTGCCCAGTGGCCAAACAGCGTGCTTCGCCTGTCTTCTTATCTATATCCCAACATTTAATCTTTTTATAATTCCCACTTAAGACCCACCCATTCTCCAAGACTGCGAGAGCACCGACATCACTCTCATGCCCCTGCCAGGTAGCCAAACAGCGCGCTTCGCCTCTCTCCCTATCTAACTCCCAACATTTAATCGTATTATCAACCTTGGAAAGATCTCCACTTCCACTTAAGACCCATCCATTCTCCAAAGCTGCGAGAACATTAATATGACGTTCATGACCCTTCCAGGTCGCCAAACACTCTCCGCCTTTTTCAGCTAACGCTGTCTGTGTTTTCTCATCAAAATTAAAAGGGTTCATACTTTGAGGGAAGATAAATTGGGAATCACTCGCGACGCTTATCGATGAAGAAAAGAAAGACGAACTTGAGCTGGATGAACTTGCATTGCTGGAAGAAGAGTTTTTCATAGATGTCCCCTTGTAAATCGGTCCTGATAATACATCTAAGCTAAGTGCTCACAGAACCTTTATCTTCCTCTTTTGAAAAGGATACTCAAATATTCTGTTATGGAGGCAACAGGGCTTAATTTAACTATCCACTGGGGCTGAGGGAGAGGAATTCTTAAATCGTTGGTTTTAATTTGCTATCGTTTTTTTGATATTTTTAATAATGAAGATAATAATATATCTTATCACTTTGAGCAAAACTCTCCCTATCCAGTAAAAAATATCGATTCTATCGGGGACAACTGCCTACCGACTGGATAATGTTTAACTTTTTAGTGGACTTGACTCCTAGATCCGCAAGGGTAAGTTGACGAATCCTGCTCTACATTCTGACACCCTGTTGTGTTTATTTTTACATGCACTTACAATCATGCTTTCTGATAGCTGATGCAAGGAAAGAGACAGAAAATTAAGCCTTCTTCAAAACGGAGACAAGTTCGCTTTGAGGGTCACATCCTCCGCCAGTCAATTATCTTCTAACTGGTCTCCGTTTCCCCTAAACCCCTACGGACAACCCGATAACTATACTGTATTTGTAGAGTCTTTTTCAGCAGGCACTTGCGGTCACCTCCTCTTTATTTTGCTGATTTTTTCACTTTTTGGCCAATATTTGCACCAAATCTATCTCCGTTTTTCCGTTCATCTCCACCGGCTCAAATCCGATGGAGTTCGGAAAATCAACGGGTTACGCTAAAAAGTTCGAAATGG
This sequence comes from Gammaproteobacteria bacterium, assembly GCA_021156325.1. Classification (GTDB taxonomy): domain Bacteria; phylum Pseudomonadota; class Gammaproteobacteria; order JAJFKG01; family JAJFKG01; genus JAJNDI01. The sequence continues at coordinate 8,064 of JAJNDI010000025.1, read as the reverse complement.
ATTCGTGCAGAGAAGAGAAGATTTTCTAACTGGTCGCAGCCCATCCCAAACTGCTGAATTTTCAGAATATGTATACATTTTCATAGACATAACACAATTTCCAGAGAGATATTTTGTTGAAAAATTGAATGAACATTGATATAATTTGAATATTCTAATCGAAATTAGCCCAATATCATTTAGTAGAGATTGTATGCCAGAAGAAAAAGAGAAAAGCACCAGCACGGCAGCTTCCAGCTCTAGTTCCAGTTCTTCTTCATCTGTGCCAAATGCTGCTGTGGCAGTACCGCTACCGCCAAAGGTGATTGGTGAAGAGCTTGCAAGAGTTCTACTAGATGAAATTGGCATGTTAGAACCTGATGAAGAAGACATATTACCCATTGGCGCTGCTCATAAGAAAGAGTGGATTAAGGCTCTATGTAAAACGATCCCTACCAGAGACAAATTAGGGTTTATTGAACGAGATGATCAACCTCATGCAAAAGGGCATTTGGGGGAGTCGATATGGATCAATCCTCCCAAGATTGACCCTGATAAAACCAAGCCTGAAGAAAAAAAGGTAAAAAGGAAAAAAAGAGTAAAGAAGCAAAACAAAAAGAAAAAGAAGACAAGCAAAGAGAAAGGATGCTCAAACGGTTCTTTTGTATTTCACACGGTGAAATTGTGCCGGGAGGATGTACCTCTATTGAACACGCCTATCCTTTTGCCAAAATAAGAGAAAACCAAGAAAGATTATTGAATTACTTAAATAATCCTGCCAATAATGAAGTAAGGGATGCTTTTTTGGCAGTAGAGGCTATATCAGATTTTTTTGGAAGAGATGAAGAAGGACAGGTCCGTGGCACTCTTTATTTTTACAAACTGTGTTACAACGCTATCCAAAATTTATTCTTAATGTGTCAAAGTTGTAATGCCAATAAAAGCGCCAAAGACCCTATTGCATGGTTTGGAGGGAGTACAGATTATTTTGGTCAACCATTTCTGGATCATCTCGAGGAGTTAGGTAATTGGCATGAAGGTGTTTTGTTTATTAGAGTCTATCAAATTGATCCAGAGGAATCGCCCCTACCAGTGAGATTATCTTCTCAAGAGGATCCCGAAGATCCTACTTCTCAAAAAGATCTGATTATGTTACCATCTAATAATACTGTTACTCAAGGGTTGGGAAAAGTAGTACGAAAGTGGTTTCTTAATACTTATGGATCTATTTTTAAAGCGCACCGTGATTTCTATAATAACAATTACGAACTTTTTAAAGAACACTTAAGGATTCTGCGAGAAAATCTGGCTAAAGACGATATAGATGGAATTGTGAAGCAACAACTTACAATTCAACTTGCACTGCAAGTGAGGAAAGAAATGAGAACACTGACCGCAATACAAAAAGAGCTTGTCAACCGACACGTGTCGGCTGCTGCACTAAGATTTGCTGCAGTGGCTGCGGGATCACCCACAAGCGACTCTAGTGATAATTCGCAGGTAGAAGGATCACTTAATCGAGATCTTATAGAAGATTTTAAAAATGACTTGACGATAAAACATGCAACTCACCGAATACGGACACTTGTTAAGATTTTGTGTAATGAAGAGGTGGCGGCTAGGATATTTGATTATTGTCACAGTCTTAGCAGAGAATTTAAAATACCCGGTGATAATTGGTTAGAAGTCTTAGCCAATTTTAAATTATATGCCACTTTTAAATTATCTGCCGGTGATAAGCAAAAAGCAGAAATAGATTCGACAGGAATAGAACAAGAAATAATAAGCAAAATACTTGAATTTAATTGTGCAGAAGATCAAATTCTTGAGGCATCTATTAGAACAAGATTGGAAGTTAAGTATGCGATTCGTGAAATATCATTGCTTGTTAACGCTTCCTATGGTACAGAAATAGCAGATGAAATATTCAACTCGTGTTATTCACATAATAAGGAGTTTAATCTGTCTGGTAATAATTGGTTAAACATTTTAGTTAGTTTTAGGACTATGATGGAAGCGCAGCGTTTATTAGCGGAAGTAGATAGGTTTTCTAAAGAACAGCTAAAGCAAAAACTCGAACAATTGATGGTTGAAAATACTCCTCTTTTACAAGCACAACGAAGAGCCGAAGAAGAACGTCAACAAAAAGAACAAGCAAAGCAAGAAAGAGAACAAGAACGTCAACAAAAAGAGCAAGAGCGTCATCTGAGAGAGCAAGCAGAACAAGAAACTGAAAAAGAACGCCAACGGAGCAAACAACTAGAGCAACAAATAGCGCAATTGTTATTAGCACAGAAATCTTCAGCACAACCAATCCACAATGAACCGCAAGCACCACCGGAAGCCCCGAAAGTTCCCACAGTTTCATCAGCTACACCTTCTCTTTCTCCTTTAGCGCAACTCTCTACTTTTGCATCCGGCGCATCTAAAGCAACTCAACAACCAACAGCATCTTCAGAAGAAGCGTCTTTGCCTCAAACCAAGCCGGAAAAACGCAAAGCAGAACATGAACTGCCTGGAAATCCCCCTAAAAAACCCCACGTACAAGATGTAGAGAAAAAGACAAAATCAGCGACCCCGCCCGGATCTCCTGAACCCGAACCAATGCAACAAGATCCGCCTGCTTCGTTCTCACCTGCACCCAGTGATTCAGGTAAACCTTAGGCTAAGTTTCAAACCCGCTGACTTGTGTCAAAGAAAATGAGGCTGCTCCTCAAACCCCAGCATTTCAAGCTGTTCATTTCACAAATCCGGCAAGGGGTTTTTCCATGAAATCCTGCAAGCACAGTGTGCGTGGCTACGTGCCGTTGATAATAGCTTCCACAATTTGAGGTGCAACAAAGTTTAGCCGATAGACTCGGCTGGCATAGGTAAGCCCCACCTTTTCTTTCTTGCAAATTTCAGCGAGGCTAGTAAATTTTTCTTTCTTGAGTGGCAAATGCCATTGATAAGCTTTAGCAAAAGCGCTGATGAGTTTTTCATTTTTATCTTTATTAGCTGCTGACTTTTTCTTGTCGAATTCAAATTTCATGTTTTTATTGTGTATAAAAAGCATGAAAATAGCAAATTTTACCGGTATATCTCAAATTCCTAATATACTTCAATAATCAACCACATACTGCCTTCTGAGCAGATGGGGTCATTATTCGGATTGCCTACCGGTTGGACGAGGTCTAACTTTTCGATGGACTTGAACCATGAACCAGCGGACTTATATTGACGATCTTTACCCTACCCTTCGGCACAATATTGTACCTACATTTATATGCGCTTATAATTATACTTTCTGATATTTGGCGCAGATAAATCGACAAAAAATTCAGTCTTCTTTAAAACGGAGAATAGTTCGTTTTGAGGGTCGCATGCTCCGCCAGTATAAATTTTGATTATCTTTCTCCGTTTCCTATAACCTCGATTAATATCGACCTAATGACGCTATATGTGTAGTCTCTTTTCCAGCAGGCACTTTCTTCACTTCACCTGTGTTTTCCCTGTTTTTTTGTCCGTTCATCTCCACCGGCTCAGAAAGGTCGAATAAGAAAAATCAAGAGGAATCAAAAAGATATAGAAAGTAAGATTACAATTTTGGAAAGAAATTTGGAAAGAAAATAGGTATGTTTTAAAAGTCAATAAAGCCCTGTGTAATTATGTACACACTAATACACGGAGCAATCTATGTTTTATTTTACAACTCAATCACATTATGCGAACTCCCTACCTAAAATGACTTCTGTCCTCGATGACTTACTTGATGGTCCGAACCCACCAGAAACCATGGTGACAGAGTATTCGATTAAAAACGAAGAAAATGAAACCATACTCTCGTTTGAAATACATAAAAGCTATAGCTGGTTTTCCCGCTCTGTCGGGACATGCACATTTGGATATATTTGCAATATTATTTTATACAGCGAAAAAGTTGATGCTAATCATTTATCCATCGGCCAATTTCCTATGAGCCATCCCAGTCGTGGCGGTGAATTAACACCTTCCAGCCAAAATGCTACGGCATTTATTGGTTATCTGCATGCTAATATGAACGAAGCTGATAAAGGTTTATTTTTGCAAAGTCTTACTCAAAATTTGTCAGCAAACATCCAAAAGTATATTCCCGAAGCATTGCTGCAAACTCCGCAAAATCAGCCGCTTAAATCACAATCATCAGAGCAGGCCATCTCACAAGGAACATTTGCGCCGACTTAATGTAGAGTAGTTTGGATAGGCGTTGTTGCATAAATGGGTTTTCAGCAAAGAAAAGAATGGATCCCGGACAACGCCTACGGCGTTTCCGGGAGATCTAACAGACAAGATAATGCCATCACAAAAAGAATAAGGAAAAAATTTACCTCCCAATAGCACTTTAAGCAAAAACGGGGTAAAGAAGAAACTCCTTTTTGGGGAAAAGAAAAAGACGAGCGAAGCTCTCAATCTTCTTGGAAGTAGTGAAGGGTCAAATGACTCAAAATCTTCTCAAATGTCTTTATCTTGAGTGTTGAAATGTAGATGAAATATAGAGATTTATTTAATTCATCAAGTCATCGAACAATTTTGTTAACTTTTGATCATCCTCCGTCTCTATATTATCTTCAATGTTCCAAATCCACGATAAAACAGATTGCACAAAACACCATCTCAAGATCAACTTTGCTGGCAGTGTAAATATTTCAGAAAATTGATTAACACGATCACAAATCACATCCTTTACATTAGGCAAAATTAATAAAGCTGGTAGAGGATTGCGGATAAAAGCAGCTGCCTCATAAGCAGGATCCCCAATTACCCCTTTGGGATCAATGGCAACCCAAGTTTTTCCATGACGCACTATGTTGTCATGATGTAAATCCCCATGCAACAATACTGTTTTACGGACACTTCCAAGTAAAGCATGGCGAAAAAGGCGGGCTTTTTGAAGATAAGATAAAGGTATAGGCCATTTTTGATCCAGGCAATTGAGCTGCTCCTCTAAAAGCGGAAAAAATGCGACAGAAGGAATCCCTGCTTGGTGTAAGCGTTTCATAAGATCACAGGCAATTTCAACCGCTTCACGCTCTCTCTTGGGAAAGTAGGTTTTAAGAGAGCCGTCTACCGCACGCTCCAGTATTAACATCCCCCTCTCTTCAGCGATAAGGGAAATAGCCCCTACTCCCGCAAAGGCTTTTAAAGCAGCTGATTCACGGCGCAGATTGTCGGTATCAGCGCCCAATTTTAAGATAATCGGTTGATGCCCTTGAAAACCAGATAAGACATAGTGATAACTTAAAGGAGAAATAGGCACAAGGTCTGTTAAGTGATACTGAGCTGCAAAAGTTTCAATCCGTGCCGGCAACGCTTTCAGCCATTCTTTTCCTGAATTGCCATATAGGTTGATGATATTTGATTCAAAGTCACGCATCAGTGGATCTTCTTTGTTATTCAAAACAGATAGGATCATTTAGTCTCTTTAAGATAAGCTGTGTTCTTTCTTGAATAGACAAAGCAGGTATTTTTATAATTTCATATCCAAACTGTTCATAAATATTCAAATGAATCTGCTCAAATTTCAACGCTTCTTCAAAGCGTATTTTTCTGGCATCGGTATTTTCAATGAAACCCAAATTATCAAGAAAAAATACGGACTTTTCATAAATTGACTCTGCTAAAATCTGATCAATTTCTTTTAAGAGCATAGCAGACGGTTGGAATCCAAGATAAACAGCAAGCGCATAGGTACAAATCGGAGAGCGATCATAAAACCCTACCGCACTCTTGTGATCTGCTTGCCTTTTTTTTTGCAGATTAATTATATTATCGATAAAATTCGGGTATTTCCAAGGTTCGTTATTTCCCTTTTGTTGTTCTTGAGAGATAATGTGGGTCGCTGCTTCATGAATCACCGAATAGCCTTGAGCTTCCAGCTCTTTAATAACACCTGTTTTTCCACAGCCCGGCGTTCCCGTTAAGATATAATTTTTCATATCAATGCATCTTTTGCCCATTAGTTACTTTTGGATCGATTGCAGCCAAACAAATCCCCCCTTTTTCATCTGAAAAGCCCACCAAAAGAAATTGGGATATAAAACCTGCAACATTTTTTTCCCCCAAGTTAATACAGCCTACAACTTGTCTGCCAAGCAGTGTTTCAGGAGTATAATGTATCGTCACTTGAGCTGACGTTTGCAATATGCCAATCTCACGACCAAAATCTACCCAAACTTTAAAGGCTGGTTTTTTTGCTCGAAGAAATTGCTTTACTTTAACAATAGTGCCTGAGCGCAAATCAACTTGTTCAAATTCTTCATAAGTAATCGTGTTCATAAAACACCCTCTTTCTACTCTGCGAGGAATACATTTTATAGTTTTTATCTGCTCTCAAACCGATCATCGCATCAATTTTTTGATATACGGTATGAATATCATGACGATCCCCGTAACCACAAAGGCTATCAGCGCATCCAGCCCAAAAGCATGGGCATAGATGCTGCTGATATGAGCGTCTTGTACAGCTTGTGCTGGAACCGCAGCAAAACTCGCCAAAACACCCGATAATTCTGATCCGATAGCCATCGCTAAAAACCACACCCCGAACATCAACCCCCGATAAGATTCACCTATCAAAGCGATAATCATGGCCAAACCGATAGGCGATAAAGACAATTCACCTAAGGTTTGTAACGTATAAGCTGCCAGGATCCACAGCAAATTAAGTTTTTCGCCCGGGTCTAACTGTATTGCCGATATAGCCAGTAATCCATAGGCAAGTGCTATTAACAATATGCCTAACATGAATTTCGTTGCGGTAGAAGGCTCTTTCTTCAATTTGTCTAAACCAGACCACAGCCCTAACATAACAGGCGTTAAGAACAGCAATAAAATGCCTACTGTACTGGAAACTGCGCTGACAGGAATGGCATATCCATAGTAGTCTAAATTGACACAGCGTTGTATGTACAGAGTCAAAGTACTGCCTATCTGCAGAAAGAGCGCCCAGAACACAATCGAAGTGGCAGTTAATATCAGGGCTGCTATTAATCGATTTCTTGCTTGCTGAGGCTGCTTTCGGATAATACTGATGAGATAGAGTACCAAAATAAATATAGCGCTTAAGAGAACACTATGGGCAACTTTGGGTTCCGACATGAGAATGCTCAAAACAACGACAAGCCAAACTCCAATCAGCGTTATTAAAAGATGTGTTTTAAGCGATACCAATTTTCTGAGTCCCTGCATACTCTTCTGTATGCTAGAGAGTTTACATCCATAAATGAGGGCTCCGAGCAGCATGGCCGCTGCAATCACTGAAAAAGCGGCTTGCCAGCCGAAATATTTTGCAACGATCCCACACAGCAGCATTCCTAACGATGCACCGACATTAATGCTCATGTAATAAAGCGTAAACCCTTTTTCGCGGCGCTTATCTTCCTTGTCATAACAGGCACCTAAAACAGCCGTAATATTGGGTTTAAATAAACCCATTCCCCAAATCACTAATCCCAATGAAATATAAAGGCTGCTTTCACTTTGCCAGAATGCTAAACAAAGATATCCCGCTGACAAAATTAAAACACCATGAAGGACTGCTTTTTCTGCGGTTAAATATTTATCGGCAATCCAACCGCCGAGAAGGGGTGTTGTGTAGAGTAAAGCATTATAAGCAGCAAAAATAAGATAACTTTTAGCATCTGATAAATTTAATTGCTGGGTCGTAAACAGTACGATCAAAGAAAATAAAGCCCAATAGGCAAAACGCTCCCATATTTCCACAAGACAGATCCCAACTAATACTTTGGGTTGAGCGTGGGAGTGAGGTGATATGAGATCCTGATTGGGATCTGCTTTAATAATATTGGCAGACATGATAACTCCATTTTTTTATTGTCGACAATAACACTTAATTGCCGCATTGTATCCAGAAACCGCTCAGCTGGAGACGATGAACCTGCTAAAAAACAATGATTAATAAGAAAGATAATTCTGCCCTAGCGGGCAAAATAAAAATAGGAGAAAACCTCAGCGGTCAGGTGAGCATTTTGGCTTAAAGCACTTTGTCGGCTTGCTGTTATCAAGTTCATGAGGCACTTCTTGTGTCTATTTAAGTTTTTGATATTA
>JAJNDI010000024.1 GCA_021156325.1 Gammaproteobacteria bacterium | reverse complement strand
GGCCATCCCATCCCATAAAACGATGTAAGCCGCCCATCTTTTCAACCAGTGCGCCGCCTGGCTGCAGCATCAAATGATAAGTATTAGATAAAATAATTTGTGTGCCGGCTGTTTTCATCGCCTGCGGCGTACAGCCTTTAATGGCTGCTTTCGTGGCGCAAAAGATAAAAGCCGGGGTTTCAACAATACCGTGAGGGGTAGATAAAATCCCAAGGCGTGCTTTCGTTTGTTGAGAACGCTGGACGATGTGAAATGAAAAAGCGTTATGGTTGTGCATAAAGGTGCTTCCGAATAATCTTACACGTTGCATAAACGATGGGTATATAAGCGATTAAGGTGATAATGCGCAGAATATAAGTTCCCAAGATATAAGTCCAAATCAAGCTATGCCAGGAAACCGGATTGGCAGAAAAAACTTTCCATGCAAGCACACTGAATACCGTGTTGTCTATCAAAAAGGCAATAGAGGTAGCGACACTCGTTCGAAACCACAATCCCCGTTTTCCAGAAGATTGCCGCAGTTTTTGAAAGATTAAAATATCCAGAAGTTGACTGAGAAGGTATGCCGATAAGCTTGCCGTTAAAATAGCAGCTGAAGGGGTAAACAATACCATCATGGCATTGTGTGCGGTAACGAAGTGGAAATCGGGATCAGTAATTGCTATATCCAGCGGTTTTGTTCCAAGCGTCAATAACATCGAGACTGTAACGAAAAGCGATGCCATAAAACCGAGCCCCACAGCCCGGCGCGCGGCTGAACTGCCAAAACATTCCGTGAGGGTGTCGGTGACAACGAAAGTCGATGAAAAGATCAAAGTGCCTAAGGCAACGGGATTTTCCCAAAATAAAAAATGGGTTCCTTTGAGGACTTGAATATTACCGATGACAATAGCAAGCGCACCATAGACATAAAGCCCTGTTTTGCCAAAGAAGCGCGTCATCGTCAAAATCATGAGGCTGCTGAAGAAAAATAGCAGTAAAGCGGGAAATTCAGGGGTAAAGCTATTCAGAAAAGTGATGAGTGAAGTAATCATTTTGCGAATTTTACCGGATTTATTGCATTTTTACCAACTGTCGATGCAGAACTTAGCCTCACTCTCACGCCATCTGAAAAATGGCAGATTTGGATGGAGGTTGCGGTGAAAAACCTGACGAAAAAGCGCAGTTTACCGATGTAAATGAGCATTTTTCGTCAGGTTTTTCGGCGCCAGATGCGCCAAATATGCCGTTTTCCCGAATCGGAGCGAGCTGTTAACTCTCGATAGAAAAAAACACCCGCCACGCTAAAGCCCAACATGAGGCTTGCCATGGGTGTTTGGTTGAATTCATGTACCAAAATGACCAGGAGAGAGCAGAAAGCGACAATGAGCAGACGAATACCGCCTAATAGCGAGGCCGCTCTGCCGGCTCCCATTTCCATATTTTCCAGTGCAATGACACCGGTAGCAGGCATCACAAAACCTGATCCAATACTGTTCATGCCAGCGGGTATTAATAAAACCCAAATATTGATGATGCCCCATAAACCCAGGGTAAGTAAAACAAGAGCGGCTAGCAGACAAATCGCTAAACCGCTTCGAATGAATTGATAAGGCGTATACCGTTCACTCAATCGATTGACGCAAGTTGCGCCTAATAGAAAGCCGCCTGCATTCGCCAAATAAACCAATCCATTTTGGGAGGGGCTTAAATGCAGCGTTAATTGATATAAGAAAGGACTCATGAAGAGATATGTTAAACTCGCACCTAACGTAGTGCCGGATAATAAAGCGCTGTAGATAAAAGGCTTGTCTTTTAAAATACGATAGTAAGTGTGAAAGAGAGAGCGTAAATGAAGGGGGATTTGTTTTTCTGTCGCTAATGTTTCAGGCAAATTTCGTTTGGAAGTAATAAAAACGATGAATGCCCAGACAGCGAGCAACAAGAATGTCCAACGCCAGCCTAGGTCTTCCTGGATCAAACCGCCGATGAAAGGCGCTATGGCAGGGGAAATATTTACTGACATCGAAAAATAAGAATTGGCCCTTAAAAGAGTTGTGCCGCTAAAGCAATCTCGAAATACAACGCGGGCAAGGATCATACCGGCTCCTGCGCCAAAAGCGCAGATAAAACGGGCTATAATTAATTGCACGAGAGAGTGAGCGAAGATAGCGAAAAGATTACCTGCAAAACAAGTGCTCGCCCCCAGGATCACCACGATACGGCGGCCATAGCGATCGCTTAAAGGTCCATAGAAAAATTGCGAAAGACTTAATCCCAGGATATATACAAAAATGATAATCTGAATATGGTTTGGATCGGTTTTGAAGGAATGCATAATGCTGGGTAGTGAAGGAGTTACCAGATCTACTGAAAAAAAGGAAAGGGTTGAGAAAAAACACACGAGGAAAATTAATCGAGCATCGGAGATTGATCGGGAAGAAGACATGATTGTCCTTATTTAAATAGATGAGGATTCAGGTAAGGTTTCCTTAATCCACCACAGTGCCATAAGCAATGCAATGACAATAATGCCATATTCCAGAATCATGGCGTGTGTAAAACCTTCGCGCGTGTAGGCTCCGATCGGTGTTCCAGGGGCGTGAGCAACATTATCTAAAATGTATCCAAAGATCGGAGCACAAAGAATGCTGGGTAAAATTGCCAGCATATTGACTAAACCGATCGCAGGCCCTTGGTGTTGGCGGGGATAGAGTTCCGCTGCCATGGCAAACGTTAAACCGCTGCCGCTTGAAAATACTCCCATTAACAAGAAGAGCAGTCCCATTACCCCTAAAGAAAGATTATCAACATACGTTACAGCCAGCATACACACTAATACGCCGGCACTGCTTAATGTTAAAAGCGGTTTGCGTTGGTGAATAAAATCAGAAATAAATCCGGATAAAGGACTTCCAATGATCCATCCTAAAAAGAAAGCCGCGTTAATCGTAGTGAGAAAGCGCATGTCAACGGAGGGATAATATGTTTTTAAATATTCGATACCCCAGAGAGAACTTAAGGTTCCGGTGGGTAAATACATTAATCCTCCATAAATAGCGACAGGCCAAATAGCACGGTTTTTAGCTACCTTTTTAATGTCTTCATATAAATGGCGCCAGGAGAGAGAGTGTAGATTTTCTTTTGTTATCGCGTTATCTTGAATAAAAAAAGCCATCAATAAGGCAATGCCTGCTGAAAGAGCGGCGAGTATCAAAACCGTGTTGCGCCAATTAAAAGCGATAATTAAATCATGTAAGGGTGTTTGCACCAAACCGCCGCTTAAACCGAGCATAATCGTTAAACCCACAAAGAAGCCTAAATAGCGCGTGGGCAAGCAGCGGCATGCTAAAAAAACCGCGCCCATTAAACCGAAGCTGCCGCCCAATCCCATGATGAAACGCGCGAAAATAGCCACTGTAAAATTATGAGCGGTTGCAAATAACAATAAACCGATTGCACAGGTGAGGCTCGCGGCTGTTAATACGCGCTTGGGGCCCAGATGAGAGAGTAAAAGGCCGCCCGGAATTTGCAATAAGGCATACGTCACAAAATAAGCAGAATCTAAAATTCCTGTTTCTGCACTGCTGAGTTTAAAAGTGTGTAACATCTCTTGGACGATATTGGCAGGGAGTATTTCCAAAATCGTTTCAAAAAAATAAAAAGCAGATCCTAATAACCAGGTGAAAGATAAAGCCCAGGAAAAAGAGCGTAAAGAAACCGCTTGAGAAAGCGGTCTTTTGAGAGAACTGGCAATCGATTTAGGCATACAAGAAACTCCTCTTCAAGCTTCAGGGGGCTATTATACTGCTTTTTCTCTTTTCCTGAGAGACTGATTTTGATATAATCTACTTTAGCTAGCCAGACAGTCGCTGTGCAACAATTTGTTTTGTTGCAGGGAGGAAAGTCCGGGCTCCGCAGGGCAAGGTGCCAGGTAACACCTGGGCGGTATGCCAATGGCATATTGACGGAAAGTGCAACAGAAAGATACCGCTGTTCTTTGAGCAGTAAGGGTGAAATGGTGCGGTAAGAGCGCACCGCGCGGCTGGTAACAGACGCGGCAAGGCAAACCCCGCCTGGAGCAAGACCAAATAGGAACTCATACTCAGCGCACTAGGCGAAGAGTCTTGGCTGCCCGCCATTGGAGTTCGGGTAGGTTGCTTGAGGTGATCGGTGACGATCATCCTAGAGGAATGACTGTCCACGACAGAACCCGGCTTATCGGCTAGCTTTCTTTTAAAATCTTTACACGCATACAATATCATGGCATTGCGATAATCCACAATAGCTGAGTGCGTCACTTTATTTCCAATTAGTCCAATTATTGACCGACCTTTCTTCTGTATTATTTTTTTCAACTTTTCTCTTTTTTCCACTTGCAAAGCCCCTTATTTCTGCCTATAGTGTTTTTAAGTGGAAAAAAGTGGGGAAGAGTGGATTTTCCCATACTGATAGTACAAGAAAAAACCGATGTTTCGTGGAATTGCTGCGCTAAATTTAGACACGAAAGGACGCTTGGCCATGCCAAAGCGTTACCGCGATCTTTTGCAAAATCAACATAGTAACCTCGTGGCAACCATCGATACTGATGAAACCTGTTTATTGTTGTATCCCACCGATGAATGGGAAACCATTCAACGTAAAATAGAAGCGCTCCCCAGTCTTGATCCGCAAAGCCGCCGCCTGCAGCGTTTACTGATAGGACATGCCACTGATTTGGAACTCGATAGCAATGGGCGTATTTTGCTGCCCACGGTATTACGAGAATATGCCTTGTTAGATAAAAACGTGATCCTGGTAGGGCAAGGCAGAAAGTTTGAAGTATGGGATGAAGCCCATTGGAAAGAGCGATCAACTGCATGGCTGCATCCTGATAATCCTGGGAAGGAAATTTTATCCGATTTCTTACGGCATCTGTCATTATGAAAGGGAGTTACGCGGCAGATGATAGATAAAACGAACACCACATCGTTTAACCACGAGAGTGTACTGTTAACCGAAGCTATTGCATCGTTGGCCATAAAGCCTGCTGGATACTATATCGATGCCACCTTCGGACGCGGCGGCCACAGCCGTGCGATCTTATCGCACTTGAATGCTAACGGGCGTTTATTAGTGATCGATAAAGACCGCACAGCTGTGGACTATGCCCAATCCTGTTTCAAAGAAGAAGAGCGTGTTTCTATACAACACGGTTCTTTTCGATATTTGCAAGAATGGGCTAAAACAGCCTGGCCTGAACAAGACAAAATAGACGGTATTTTATTTGATTTAGGGATTTCTTCACCTCAGATTGATGATCCCCACCGCGGTTTTAGTTTTAGCCAGAATGGGCCTCTCGATATGCGTATGGATACCAGCAACGGGGAAACGGCTGCCGATTGGTTAGCGACCGCTGAGCCGGGTGATATTGCTGCTGTTTTAACCCGCTATGGCGAAGAGCGTTATGCCAAGCGGATCGCAGAGGCTATTGTAACAGCCCGTGAAAGAAATCCCATCACGCATACCGTGCAATTAGCGGAACTCATTGCCAAAGCAAGCCCTGCTCGTGATCGCCATAAACATCCTGCCACACGCACTTTCCAAGCTATTCGTATTTATATCAACAGTGAATTAGCGGATTTGGAAAACGCGCTATCCCAAGCAGTTACCCTTTTAAAAAAAGGCGGGCGTTTGGTTGTTATCTCTTTTCATTCGTTGGAAGACAGGATCACTAAACATTTTATACAGGGCCATGCCCGTGCACCGTCTGTGCCGCGCGGGTTACCTGTCAAGACCTTGAAATCAGATCATATTGATTTACAGATCTGTGGAAAAGCCATTAAACCCAGTGAAGCTGAAGTTGCGCGCAACCCGCGTGCCAGATCGGCTATGCTGCGAGTAGCGGAGAAGTTAGTATGAATTCAACAGCACGTGCCTTAGCTCAAGCCTCTTTTTCAAAAGAAGAGGGGTGGTCTCACTTATTATCGCGTCGGCTTTTGCTAGGGCTTATTTTAACAGGCATCGTTTCACTGTCCGCTTTTGGGGTGGTGTATATCAAAGACAGTAATCGTCGTACCTTTATCGAAGTGCAGCAATTAGAGCAGGAACGTGATCACTTACACGTTGAATGGGGTCAATTACTCTTGGAAGAAAGCAGTTTTTCAACTGCACGCATTCAAGATTTGGCACAACAGAAATTAGGCATGCAAGTACCCGCTGTGCGGCAAATTATGATGGTGAATAATACTCAAAGCAGTTTGCTTTTAGGCGAGGCGGCAAGCCGTCGAGCAAAAGGAGTGTATAGTTAATACATGACTTTTGTGAGAAGGCGCAGCCAACAAAGCCTAAAACCAAAACGCGAAGAGTATAGGAAACAAAAACATCGATCGGACGTTATTACATGGCGTTATCGATTTATATTTATCGTATTGCTATTCTTAAGTGCTGCTTTGATCTGGCGGTTAGTGTATTTAACGTTAATCGACCAGTCTTTTTTGCGCAACCAGGGCGATGCAAGAACCTTGCGCATATTCAGTATGCCAGCTTATCGAGGCATTATCACTGACAGAAACGGCGAACCTTTGGCTGTGAGTACACCGGTGCAATCGGTTTGGATCACCCCCAAAACTTTTGAACCTACAGCAGCCCAATTACAACAATTGTCGCAATTATTGTCGATGCCGTTATCGGTATTGAAAAAACATATTCCGGCGCAAGACACATCAGTGGAATTTGTCTATTTGAAACGCCAAATTGAACCCGCTATTGCCGATAGAATTGAACAATTGGCGATCCCTGGTTTACATTTTCAACAAGAGTTTCGGCGTTATTATCCTGAAGGCGAAGTAACGGCTCAATTAATTGGGTTTACCAATATTGATGACGAAGGACAAGAAGGAATGGAATTAGCTTACGATGCATGGTTACGCGGAGAACCGGGCAAAAAGCGTGTCATAGTCGATAGAATGGGGCGAGCTGTCAGTAATATTCGAGTGTTAAAGGAAGCGCAGCCGGGACATAATCTGACGTTGAGTATTGATAAACGATTACAATATTTGGCTTATCGCGAATTAAAAAAAGCAGTATTAGATAACAAAGCTACAGCTGGATCGGTGGTTATTTTACAGCCTCAAACCGGTGAAGTATTAGCGATGGTTAATTATCCTTCTTTTAATCCTAATCAGCGGATCCGTAAAAAAGATGATACCCATCGTAACCGTGCTGTAACCGATATGTTTGAACCGGGCTCTACGGCAAAAACTTTCAGTGTCGTCAGCGCCTTGATGAGCGGCAAATATGAACCGACTACGATCGTTGATGTTTCTCCAGGCTGGATGAAGGTTGATCATAACATCGTGCGGGATGAACACAATTTAGGGCAAATTGATGTAAAGACTATTTTGAAACGTTCCAGTAATGTTGGCATTGCAAAATTAACCTTATCTTTGCCGCCAGAGCGTTTACCGGATTTATTTTACAAGATTGGATTTGGTTCACGTACTAACTCAGGTTTTCCGGGCGAAAGTACGGGAACTATACAAAACTTAAAACCGCGGCAGCACTTTAGCTTAGCTACGCTGGCATTTGGTTACGGGTTATCGGTGACCGATCTGCAATTAGCACAAGCCTATGCGATTTTAGCCGAAGATGGGGTGAAATATCCCGTAAGTTTATTAAAAGTTAAGCACCCCCCCCCTGGAGCCCCGGTTTTACCGAAAAAAGTGGCTCAGGAAACCGTGGATATGTTAGAATCTGTGGTTGAAACAGGGGGTACAGCGCCAAAAGCGCAGGTGAAAGGATATCGAGTCGCGGGTAAAACCGGTACTGCCAGAATGTTAGGCCCTAAAGGTTATCAAAGCGATCATCACATTGCCTTTTTTGTCGGGATTGCCCCTGTCAGCCAGCCGGAATTCGTTGTCTCAGTGGTAATTACTGATCCTAAAGGGCGGGAATATTTGGGGGGTGATGTTGCAGCCCCGGTATTTTCCCGAATTTTAGGCGGTGCTTTACGTGTATTGGCGATTTCACCCGATAGAGATCGTGTTTAAATGAAGATGTAAATTTTCACCTAGAGAGGGCGGCTTGGTAGACAGTGATGACATACTTCGTCCTAAAATGAGTACATCATGAATACAATTCGCCTAAGAGATTTAATCAAAGATTTTGCCGTATTAGCACATGATGTTGATCCGATAATCACCGGCTTAGCTTTGGACAGTCGTTTTGTAGAAGCAGGCGATTTGTTTTTTGCGTGTGCAGGCGGAAAAACCGATGGCAGGCATTATATTGATGAAGCTATTGAACGCGGCGCTGCTGCCGTGTTGTGCGAGACGAATCAAGATATACCGGCTGTTCCTCTTAAAACGAGTACTGCTAAGCAAACCGTACCTATCATTGCGCTGCCTAATTTATCACAATGGGTAAGTCATATTGCATCGCGTTTTTATGGGGATCCTTCTAGCCAATTCCCCATTATTGGTGTTACAGGAACGAATGGTAAAACCTCTTGTACTCATTTATTAGCCCAAGGATATGCCCATTTAGGTAAGCGTTTAGGGATCATCGGTACCGTTGGCTATGGTTTTTTAAATGCGTTAACTGAATCTACGCATACCACCCCCGATCCAGTCTCTGTGCAGCGTTTATTAGCTCGCTTTCGATCAGAGGGTGCAAATGGCGTAGCGATGGAAATCTCTTCTCATTCATTAGTGCAAGGCCGCGTGAATGGTATGACGCTAGATTCTGCCATCTTTACCAATCTCACGCGAGATCATTTAGATTATCATCACAGCATGGAAGAATATCGCGCGGCAAAAAGGCGCTTGTTTGATCTGCCTTTGAAAAACCGCATCATCAATGCTGATGATCCTACTGGTTTAGCCTGGTTAAAAGAATTTGCCAAAGAACCCCATGTGTATGCTTATACGCTGGGGTCGCCTGATTTACCATCAAATATTGCGGTTATCAAAGCCAACCGCGTGTCGTTATCTAAAACAGGATTAACGATGAGTGTACAAACTCCATGGGGAGATGGTTTGCTGCGAACCTCATTATTAGGGCGCTTTAATGCAGCCAATTTATTGAGTGTGTTAACAACACTTTGTTTGCAAGGATATGCGCTGCACGATGTTTTACAAGCATTGGCTTATAGTAAAACCGTAGCAGGCCGTATGGAATGTTTTGGGAATGCAAAAACCCCCTTGATAGTTGTCGACTATGCACATACACCGGATGCGTTATCCCAAGCGTTGATGGCATTGCGTGAACACTGTGAAGGACGTTTATGGTGTGTGTTTGGCTGCGGCGGTGATAGAGACAGAGGCAAACGAGCCTTGATGGGCAAGGCTTCAGAAAGCTATGCTGATAAGATTATTGTAACAGATGACAATCCGCGTTATGAAGACCCCAAACACATTGTACAAGATATTTTAGCAGGCTTTGAAACCGATCTTACGAAAGTGACTGTTATCCATACCCGTGATGAAGCCATAAAATATGCTTTTCAGCAGGCTTCTCCTCAAGATATTATTTTAGTGGCAGGTAAAGGCCATGAAAATTATCAATTGGTATGGGGAGAAAAGCGATCTTTTAGCGATCGTGACTATGTTGCGTCTTTACTCTTTGCGCTTTGAATGTAGGCTTTGTTGTCGGCTTGCCTCGCTGCTCCGCTGCCTCGTCTAAATTCAAATCGCGCTTTGAGTATTTGCTAACGCAATTCGCGCCGTAAAATTTTCCCTACTGCCGAGCGAGGCAATTTATCCCGAAATTCAATAATTTTAGGTATCTTGTAAGCGGTTAACCATTGTTTGCAATGGCTACGAATACTTTCTTCATTTAACAAAGGATCGGCTTTCACTATGACAGCTTTCACTTGCTCTGTCCCGTCGGCTTGTTTAACACCGATAACAGCTACATCACTGACATCTGGATGTTTAGCAATAGCATCTTCTACTTCTGTTGGGTAAATGTTAAACCCCGAAACAATGATCAAATCTTTTTTGCGATCGACTAAATAAAGATAACCTTCCTCGTCTAGACGCGCTAAATCACCGGTGCGGAGCCAGCCTTCATTGTCCAGGACTTCGCGTGTTTCTGGTTCATGCTGCCAATAGCCTTTCATGACTTGAGGACCCTTGATCTGCAATTCGCCCACCTCTCCTATCGGCACAGGATTGTTTTGGTCATCACAAATACACACTTCCGTAGAAGGCACAGGCAAACCGATGGTGCCGGTGAATTTTTTGGCAGTGAGTGGCATGATGGTAACGACAGGCGATGCTTCCGTTAAACCATATCCTTCTAACAAAGGGTGCCCTGTTTTCTTCTGCCATCTTTCAGCTACGGATTCTTGTAACGCCATGCCGCCGCCCAAGGCTACGCGCAGATAAGAGAAGTCTATCTTGTCGAAGTCTTCATGCCGTAATAAAGCGTTAAATAAAGTGTTAACCCCTAATAAGATATTAAAACGATATTTTCTTAAGGTTTTAACAAAGCTGTTAATATTGCGCGGATCGGTAATTAAAATGCCTTTGCCGCCAATGTTTAACATCATGAGTAAATTGGCTGTCAGTGAAAAGATATGATAAAGCGGTAAAGCCACAATTGCCGTGATTTGTTTACCCTGTAAAATAGGCGATAAACACGCTTGTACTTGCAGCATATTGGCGACTAAATTGCGATGTGTCAGCATTACTCCCCGACTGCGGCCAGTGGTACCGCCCGTATATTGCAGCAGTGCTATCTCACGGCTGCTAATACTCACCTCTGGCAGCGCTAAAGATTGCCCTTTCGAGAGGGCTTTTAAAAAAGGCTCGGCATTCGATAAGTGAAACGGGGGTATTAATCGTTTGAGTTTTACTACAAGATGACTTGCCCTTCGTTTGGCAAATCCAAATAAATCACCAATTCCGGTCAAGAACACGTGTTCAAAAGCATAATGAGATTGTGTTTTTTCTATGGTATCAGCGTAATGATTAAAAACGATGATGCCTTTTGCTTTAGCATCGCTGCATTGATGAGCGACTTCATGAAAAGTATACAACGGATTAACAGTGGTGACGATTAAACCTAAACGCCAGGCGGCGAGTAAGGCTACGGGATATTGCAGACAATTGGGCAGCATGATGGCCAGGCAATCACCTTTGCGCCATCCCTGTTCATGCAAATAAGCGGCAAAGTATTGACTGAGTTTGTCTAATCGGGAATAAGTTAATTTTGACCCAAAATTAACCATGACAACGGCATCTGTGTGCCGCCAAATGGATTTCAACAACATCTCTGGCACAGAGCGATATTGCTCCGGGTTGATTTCATGCACAACGCCGGCTGGATAGTGCGTAAGCCAAGGTTTTTCCATCTCCATCACGCTCCCTGTGATTATACTCTTCGCGCTTTGAATGTAGGCTTAAAGGCTGCACTGGCTCGCAAAAGTCACGTATTATTTATACGCTCATTTTCCTCGCGAGTTTGCCGCCTCGCCTAAATTCAAATCGCTTTAAGTATGTAGCTTTCATTTTAGTCTAGTAGAAATATCCTTATTTTTCACCTATAATCCCCGGAAATCCACCGGGATAATGAATGCAGGATATGATGGAAGCGGCCGTTCTTGACAAAAAAGAAGCTTTTCAACTCAAAGGAAGTTTATTCACTCTGAGTGTATTGCAATTGTACACGCAAGATGTGAGTGCTATTTCTGCGCAAATTGCGCAAACAATTGCCAAATCCCCTAAATTTTTTCATCATGCTCCGGTGGTTATCGATTTGGCGCAGATTGCAGAAGACCCGGTTCTTTGTGATTTCATCAGTTTAGCGTCTATATTGCGCAACCACGGGTTGATCCCCGTAGGCGTACGCGGCGGGGGTGCTAATCAGCATCAAGCAGCAGAACAGGCTGGCTTGGCGGTGTTAGCGGGGGCCAAAGCGAATGCCATGCTAAAACCTCAACAAAAGACGACTTTGTTTAAAGAATCTGAAGGCATGCCGCCTAAAAAAACGAAAATTATACGCTCAACGATTCGATCAGGGCAGCAAATCATCGCTGAAGGTAGTGATTTAATTATTGTAGGCACTGTCAGTAATGGTGCTGAAGTGATTGCCGATGGCAACATTCATATCTATGGTATTCTGCGCGGCAGAGCCTTGGCGGGAACAGCAGGAGATACCTCGGCGATTATATTTTGCCGGCATTTACAAGCAGAAATGGTCTCTATTGCAGGGCGTTATCGGCTGCATGAAGAAGCAGCGCCTATAAAATCACAAGAAAACGTCTGCATTACATTGGCTGATGGGAGAATATGCATTGATCTGTGTTAATCTAAGGTTTAATAAAAGGGGAAAGTAGTGGCTAAAATTATTGTTGTCACTTCAGGTAAAGGGGGTGTGGGCAAGACAACCACCAGTGCTGCATTTGGCACGGGGCTTGCGCTGCGCGGACATAAAACGGTTATTGTTGATTTCGACGTAGGTTTACGTAATCTGGATTTGATCATGGGGTGCGAGCGGCGGGTTGTGTATGACTTGGTTAACGTCGTTAACCAGGAAGCCACCGTTACACAAGCGATGATCAAAGACAAACGCGTCCCTAACCTTTATATCTTGCCCGCATCGCAAACGCGAGATAAAGATGCGTTGACCAAAGAAGGGGTTGAACGCGTGTTAAAAGAGCTAAGCCAACAATTTGATTATATTATCTGTGATTCACCAGCAGGTATCGAACGAGGTGCGCAATTGGCGATGTATTTTGCCGATTCAGCCATTGTCGTGACCAATCCTGAAGTGTCTTCTGTGCGGGATTCTGACAGAATTTTAGGGATATTGGCCAGTAAATCGAAGCGCGCAGAACAGGGTGATACGCCGATTGAAGAACATTTATTGGTAACGCGTTACTCGCCTGAGCGTGTTGAGAGAGGCGAAATGTTATCTCTGCAAGATGTACAAGATATCTTGCGTGTTAAATTACTGGGTGTGATCCCTGAATCGAAATCAGTTCTGCAAGCTTCTAATGCAGGCGTGCCGGTGATCATGAATGATAAAAGCGAAGCAGGCATCGCTTATGCAGATGTGGTTGCGCGGTTCTTAGGCGAAAAAAGACCGCATCGTTTTACCCAGCATAAACGAAAAGGCTTGCTGCAGCGTTTATTTAAAACGCGCGATGAAGAGGAGGCTGCGCTATGACTATGAGACTCATCAGAAATTTATTTAAGCCCAATATGCAGCGCAATTCAGCTGTTTTAGCCAAAGAGCGTTTGCAAATCATTGTGTCACACGAGCGTTCACAACGTTCACAGCGGGCGGATTTCTTGCCGGCATTGCAAAAAGAACTGATCGATGTGATTGCTAAGTATGTCCATATAGACGCAGAACAAGTGAAAGTCGCTTTAAGACAGCGCGATGAATTTTCTTCTGTGCTTGAGTTAAATATTACGCTGCCTGAGCAAAATAAAGAAAATACCACTGTCGCTGAAGAAGAATTCGTGTAGTGCGAAACTTTGTGATCCCGGAAACGCCGTAGGCGTTATCCGGGATCCATTCTTTATTTTTCTAAAAAACAAATCATTTCTTCTAATGCAAATATAACCGTTTTTTCCCGAATTTCCAGCCTATCTCCGCTGAAGTGCTGAGTCGTTGAAAAAAGCTTATTATTAATATTTGCGAAAGCAAAACAGACCATTCCTACTGGCTTCCCTGTGCTTCCGCCATCGGGGCCTGCAATCCCTGTTACGGCAATGGCACATTGTGCGCGGCTGTGTTTAAGAGCACCTTGTGCCATTTCGCGGGCGCTTTCTTCGCTGACCGCACCATATTGTTCTAAGGTTTGAGAAGATACACCCAGCATTTCTTGTTTTGCTGCATTGGAATAGGTAATAAAGCCGCGTTCAAACCATTGGGAGCTGCCGGGAATATCAGTCAAGCGCGCAGCAATTTCACCGCCCGTACAGGATTCGGCAGTGGTTAAATACCATTCTTTATGAAGCAGCTTATCTCGTAATGTGCTGATATGTTGCTGGACCAAGAGCGTATTCATAAAAAATCTCTATTATTAAAATATTAATAACTTAACACTTCTTTTTCTATTCTTAAGAAATTTTCTTCAAGTTTTTGTTCACCTAAAGCATTATTAACAAATATCCATGAAAATAGCAGGCCTATGACGGCAATCAGGACATTATCCAGCGGAAAAGCAATCATATTTTTCGAGCGTAGCAAAGAAACCGCTAAAAGACTTAAAGTATAACCTGCTATATACCAATTTTCTTTGAAAACACCCACGATCGTTTCACGTTTATGATTAACTATAAAATAAGCCGTCATCACTAGAAAAATCGTCATCGAAAGGTAAACAAGATTAGTTGTTCCAGACCAGTAAATAAGCCATGTGCAGCAGATAAAGCCTGCTATTCCAATCAATTGGGTGTGTCGTAAATTAAAGGGGTTGCTTAAATTGATTTTTTCTTTGCGCAAAACCAATATGGTAATGGGGCCTGCCAGATAGGCAAAAACTACCACGGAAGATAGAAAGTTCATCAATTCCTTCCATGTTGGAAAAGGAAATAAAAAGAGAATCCCTATAGCGCCGTTTATCCATAATGCTAATGCGGGACTGTTATGTTGGTTGAGTTTTGTTAAGAAACCGTTAGGAGAGAGTTCTTTGCCAAAGCCATACAATACTCTTGCTGTCACAGCAGTATACACATTCGCTGTTCCTAAGGGTGCAATAATGGCATCAAACAGCAGAAAAGCAAAAAGCCATGTCAAGCCAAATAACGATAAAAGAGCGAGTAAAGGCGCCGATGTGCCTGTCATCGTTAAAGAATGCGTGTCATCCAAACATAATATATAACTCAAAGACAGCAGGCTATATAAGATAAAGCCGATAAGAACGGGAGCAAAGAGTGAATAAGGGAGTGCTTTTGCCGGTTGTTCGACCTGGTTAGCCAGCGCTAGCCCATTTTGAAAGCCTGAAAAAGCAAAAGCCAAGCCGCTGCTGGTAACAGCCAGCAAAATATTTTCAAATGAAAATTGAGCATGGTTGCTGGCGGCTGAAAAAGAAGAGAAATGGCCAAAACTTATAATAACGATGAGCGCAATGACTAATGGCACTATAATTTTCCATAAACTGACAACGCTGTTAACTTTGGCGACTTTAGTAATAATCAATGTATTAAACCAGGTAATGCCGATAATAATGGCCATGGCAAGTAATGTACCTTTCCAGGAAAGTTCTGCCTGCGTAGAGACATTCACTAACAATGAAGGCAGCCAAAAGCCTAAGTATTGCACAACTGCTTTGGCTTCCAAGGGTAAATAAACCACATAACTTAACCACCCCAGAATGAGAAACATCGTGCCGACACTGTGGCGATGTGTTAAATGCATAAAGCGGTAAAATCCGCCAACAATAGGCAATGTGGTACAAACGCGCGCAAAGCACAGGCCGATAATAAGGGTAATGAACGCGATGATTAACCAGGAATACAGTACGCCGCTGCCCGCAGTTTGATAACCATAAAAAGGAGAAAAGAGCCACCCTGAGCCGATCATACCGCCGGTGGATAATAAAATCAGCTGCATTTTGGAAATTTTCTTGAGTGTTGTTGCCATATTAGATCCTTCCTATGAGGCGCTTAAAAAAATAAAATAGTATCATATTGAATGAGCATAACACAGGTGAAATGTGGCAATATTTTGCTCATCTTATTAATTAAGGAAGTATCATGTTTGCAGTGATTTATCGCGGTTTTATTTATCCTCAGCAAGAAAAACACTATCAGGAAGCCTGGCATTGTATTGCGAAATATTTTATTGAACATTGCGGCGCGTTGGGCTCCGCTTTACATAAGACAACAGAAGGTGAATATATTGCTTATTCACGGTGGCCTGATAAAGCAAAGCGAGATGCAGTGTGGGGAGAAAATGCTAATCCAGTGCCGGAAAATATCCAGCAAGCGATTAAAGTACTTAAGATGTGTATTGACCTTGGTAAATCGTATGATGAAATTGAAATGCACGTAATACACGTAATAGATGATTTTTTATTAACAACTGCAGTGTGATAACGATTGCATTTCTTATTTAAAAATGTTATATTGAAGTTTAATAATAACATTAAAAGGAGATAAATTCATGGATATTATATGGGCTCACCCCGTTGTTAACATACTCTTTATAGCCGGTTTCATTATTAATAGCATTTTATTTCTTTTGCAAGCCTACCGTATTTATCAAACAAAAGACGCAGAAGATGTATCCCTTATTACTTTTGTGGGTCTTACCATAACGCAAATAGCTGCCATATGGTATGGCTACATTAATCGTGATGTTTTGTTAATGTGGGGCTTCATAATAGCGGCCATCAGTTGCGGATTGGTTACTTTGCAAGTGGTCTATTACAGATTAAAAGATTCTATGCCCGCACCTCGCTAAAGAGAACAAAAGAACAAAAAATGAAGCACTAGCGGTATGACAGTTGCAGTAGTTTTTTCACACTTTAGGCTAATGCCAGATTATCTGGCATTAGCTTTGGAAAAGTTAAATAATTTATAATATAAAGGAATAATAAATACTTGAAAAGGAGATTAAACAAGTGAAAAACATTTTAAGAAAAAATACCCGATCAATTCAACACCCTTTGATTGAAAGAGGGATTAAATTCAGTGTTATTGAATTTTCTGCCAATACCAGAACAGCCGAAGCAGCAGCTCGTGCTGTTGGTTGTGCGGTTGGCCAAATTATAAAATCATTAATTTTTCGCATTAAAACCACGGGAGAACCGTTACTTATCCTGGTTTCTGGCGCAAATCGCGTCAATGAATATGAGCTTAAAAAGCGCTTGGGAACAGCCATTGAAAAAGCGGATGACGATTTTGCGCATCGTGTCACAGGTTTTGCTATCGATGGCATTCCGCCGATTGGACATCAACATGAAATCCATACGCTGATTGATAAAGACTTATTACAATATCCCATTTGTTGGGCGGCTGCGGGTACCTCTCATTCTGTTTTTTCCGTGCCTTTCTCAGCATTGTTATTATTAACTCGCGGTAAGATTATTCAAGTGACGTAGAGCATACGCTACTTTTGGCGCTTTAAATGTAGGCTTTGTTGGCTCCAGCAGCGAACGAAAGCCACGTATTATTTATACACTTCTTTTGGCTATCAAGTTTGTTACCTGGCCCACTTCAAATAGCTTTGAATATTAGTGATAACCAACATCGGCGCGCACTTTTCCTCGAAAGACCCAATATGACCAGCCGCTATACATAAAAATGACGGGTAAGAGGAACATGGTTCCCACGAGCAAGAAGGTTTGCGTTTCAGGCGCCGATGCAGCTTGCCATAAGGTAAAATGATGTGGAATAATCATGGGAAAAAGACTGATAATAATCCCGCAATAAGAGATGAGAAATAAACCTATTGCTCCGATGAAAGGCCCTGTCTCGGAAAGATTGTTGAGGGCGCGCCATTCAAAAAAGGCAATGGCTATAGTGACAAGAGGGATCGGTGAAAGATAAATGACATTGGGCCAGGAAAACCAACGCTGAGCGATGTCGAGATCATTCAAGGGTGTCCACAAACTGACTATACAAATGGCAACTATCACGGCAATGAAACACCAGCGACCGTGGCGGCGCGCTGCATCTTGCAAATCGCCTTCGGTTTTAAGAATCAACCAGCCAGCGCCCAGCAAGCTATAGCCAAATATAAGCGCTATGCCTGTGAAAAGAGAAAACCACGTGAAGCAATCAAAAGCGCTGCCCTCAAAATGACGGCCATCTACTTTAAAACCCTGAATGTAAGCGCCTAATATTATTCCTTGCGCAAAGGTGGCGATGAGTGAGCCAAAGCAAAATGCGTGATCCCAGAAGCTCGCATGTTCTTTATTTCTATTGCGAAATTCAAATGCCACGCCGCGAAAAGCAAGTGCCAATAACATGATCAAAATAGGAAAGTAGACAGCAGGAAGGATGATGGCAAATGCCAAGGGAAATGCGGCCAGCAAGCCTAAGCCTCCAAACACTAACCACGTTTCATTCCCATCCCACACGGGCGCAATTGAATTCATGATAAGGTCACGTGCATTCCGTTCTGGCGCCAAACCATATAAAATGCCTACACCCAAGTCGAAACCATCGAGCAAAACATAGAAAAAAACAGCTGCTGCTAACAGTAGAGTCCATAGGGGAACGAAATCTATCATCATGACGGTTCCTCCCCTAAGGTAGAAATTGGACTACGATGCTGCCCGCCTTCTACCGGCGCTATAGTATCTACTGATTGAGCAACACCATTTCGAATCATTCGCGCCATCAAAAAAAGACCCACGGGAAAAATAAGCAAATAAACCGTCATATAGCCTGCAAGAGAAAAAATAACATTCATTCCTGTAAGGGAAGGCGTAACCGAGTCTGCAGTACGTAACAACCCGTATACTGTCCAGGGCTGGCGGCCGACTTCAGTCGTGGTCCAACCGGCAAGTATGCCTATAAACCCTAGCGGCGCTGAAAGTTGAGATATACGCAAAAACCAAGGGGTGTTGTAAAGACGACGACGACTGCGCAGCCACACGCTTATTGTAATAAGCAGCATCATTATAAAGCCAATACCTACCATGAGGCGGAAAGAAAAGAAAGGAATAGCAACAGGGGCGCGCTGATCTCTTGGCCAGTGCTTTAACCCCGGCACTTCGCCATTGACATCGTGTGTGAGAATGAGACTGCCTAATAAGGGAATTTCAATAACGGCGCGATTAGCTTCTCGTTTGGAATCAGGCAGTGCAAACAGTATGAGCGGTGCACGGGATTCGGACTCCCAGTGAGCTTCAATTGCAGCGAGTTTTGCAGGCTGATATTGAAGGGTATTAAGCCCATGCATATCCCCCAGGACAACCTGAAGCGGCACAAGCAGCGTTAAAAGCCAAAACGTCATTGAAAGCATGATGCGGGCTTCTTCAGACGATTTGTTTTTTCGAATCAAATAGGCGGCGACAGAAATTACTACTAAAGCGGTTGAGATATAAAAAGCGGTAACCGTATGCGCTAATCGATAAGGAAATGAGGGGTTAAAGATAATATGCATCCAATCGACCGGGAAAAAACGCCCATCAATAATGTGGTAACCCGCAGGTGTTTGCATCCAACTATTGGCTGCCAAAATCCAGAAGGAAGAAAAGAGCGTGCCCAATGCTACCATCAATGCAGAGACAAAATGAGCCCAGCGTGGAACCAACTGGCGGCCAAACAGTAACACCCCCAGAAAGGCTGCTTCAAGAAAAAAGGCGGTTAACCCTTCATAAGCAAATAGGGGCGAAAGTACATTGGCAGTGGTATCGGCATAGCGGCTCCAATTGGTACCAAATTGAAAAGGCATGACAATGCCTGATACCACGCCCATACCGAAGGCGACAGCAAAAATTTTAGTCCAGAAAGCTGAAATGCGAAAATAAATTTCACGTTTAGTGACAAAATGCATGCCTTCCAGTAAAGCTATATAAGATCCGAGCCCTACAGTGAATGCAGGCATTAAAATATGAAAAGCAATAACCCAGGCAAATTGAAAACGCGATAAAATAAGAGGATCAAGCTGCATAATTTATTCCTTAGGGCACCCTTGTGATAGCGCTCGTAAAATTTTTTCTTAAACAGCCAAGTGATATATTCTACTCTGAATGAGATAACAAATGCAACTAAGGATATTCATTTTAACAACACGGGATTTTTTATTTGTATGAAATTACCTGTCAAGAGAAATCTATTAGCGCTTTATAAGTATCCACAAAATTGGATAAGGCGATTTATAGTTAGGTGTTTACCATTGATCAGTTACTTTTAATGAGCGAAAAGGGCTTTTTACTACGGATGGCCGGGCTTTTTTCTTACAGGCTATAGGGGCTTTTACCGATATGGTCAGGATACAGTGCTGGTATAATGAATCTTGTCAAATTGCATAACTCCTTGTATTTTGTGCCAACGCGTATAAAGTTTTCCACTTTATACGCGTCTTTTTTTATATCCCTGGTTAATCCCTAAAAATCTGCTTTTCCCTAATATTCCAGTGTCCCCTAACAGTTAATCAGAAGCCAGGCTGTTGAGCAGTGGCGCTCTGAAACTCTGAGGTTTCTTTCTTAGATGGTATTAGATCTGGCTGGATTTTTTCTCTTTCTGCCGAGAGCATTTCTTTTATTCTTGCATTAACGTGATCTTCCAAATCTTGCGGCTTGTTCGGATCTGTCAGATTACCCTCAATAGAAGGTGTTTCTAGTTGGTATAGCGCTTGAGAGAATTTTCCAAGAAGTTCTTTAGTGATCTTGTTGGCTATTTCTTGCTTGGCTTTATCTTCATTGCAGAGATCAGATAAAGCATCCCGGATATCTTTTTGAATTTCTTTTACTCTGGGATTAACGTAATACCCCATCATATGGTGAAAACATCTTTCTTCAATGTGAGGCAGATTGTTATTTATAAAACCGGCCAAATCAAAACTGTTTAAGAAAGCTTCTACCATATCCTTAATCGATGTGTATTTTTTATCTAAGACAAATGAAAATATATAGTTATCAAACCTTCCCTTCATAATAATTTCAGTTACAACATTTAGATAAACTTTCCTGCCGCTAATTTTATGAGGGACTTTCTTTTCGGTATTTTCAATAATTTTTTCTATAGTCTCCAACGCTTCTTTAATAGGTGTATGATTTGTTATCTGTTCTTCAATGGAACTTGATATAAAACTTCCATATTTTGGATACAAAACCCCGATTGTTTTTCCTAAAATAAAATGTCTGAATTTTCTTGCTTCTGCTGCGTTAGAAGATGAGTTTTCTGTAGGTTTGGCAGTTAAGTGGCAGCAATCATTTCGAAAAAATTCTTTACCCTTCTCTGCACCAAAACGATTTCTATAATACTTATGTAATGCCTCCAGAACTATACCTGAATAAGCAGTATAGTCCAGACTATCGCCAAGATCGAGAATTTTAAAAAAGTTTTCTATTTCGCTTATGACAGGCGCAAATTCTTCATGTTTTTTTGCTATTCCTATTTCGGCTTCTGCTTCTTTTAATGCTTCTGCTTCCGGATTTTCAATCCAGGAAACCTTTTTTTCTACTCGGCGATGCTTGGCGGTGGGGAGTTCTGTAGGAGATGCAGGTCTCTTAAAGCAGGGTTTAAGCCTGATTTGTTCCCCCTCTTTATTGGTTATATAAGGATTATAACTTGCAGGCGGGTGGTCAGGGTCACTGTAATTAGTTTCAGGCACAAGTACTGGCAGGAGTATATCAGATTCAATGGAAGGATAATAGCCAAACATAATAAACACCTTATTTTTCAATTAATTAATGTATAATCCTTTTTATTGAGATCCTTTTGTAAGGCGTTTATACCATATAAATTTTATTTTATAAAGAGCATACTTTAAGCTGAAAATCCGGTGTTAGTTTTTAGGATATTTATGAATTATTTAAATGTATGAAGGACAAGATGTTAACAGTTTTAATGAACGATGGGGCATTTCAACTCTTAAGGATGCTGCCACAGAATTTCAAAAATTAAAAGATCAAATTTTAACTGTCTGGCAAGGCATTGATTTTAAATTTTCGTAGAAAGGAATTACAAGGTTTTGTGGTATCCTCATTAAATAACCCGATTTGGTTTAGACAAACAATTTTTTCTTTATATCTAATTGGTGAAAATGAGTAAAAAATATGGACAAGTATTACTGTTAATGCTAGGAGAACAACTTGATGAAAGACATTGAAATTTATCCGATTAGAGCCTTTAAAGATAATTATATTTGGGCGGTTGTAAATATCAAAACGAATTTTCTTTTAGTTGTTGATCCGGGTGATGCATTGCCAGTAATCAATTTTATAAATTTAAACTCATTAATGTTAAGTTCTATTTTAGTTACACACCATCACGCAGATCATCGAGATGGAATAAATGTTTTGCGTGAAAAATATGCTCCTGCTGTTTATGCGCCAACGCATATAGATATTGAAAATCCTACTTGTATTGTAGATACTGTTTCTAATATAAACGTACCCTCATTTGGTCAGTTTAAAATCTTACGCGTACCGGGGCATACTTTAGATCATGTTGCCTATTACCATGATTCAGGGATATTATTTTGTGGTGATACGCTTTTTTCAGCGGGATGCGGTCGTGTATTTGAGGGAACA
>JAJNDI010000023.1 GCA_021156325.1 Gammaproteobacteria bacterium | reverse complement strand
TTGTTTATACAGTTCTGCAGCAGCAAGATACTTTCTAGCTGCAGCTTCGTTCTGATTAGCAGCAATATATTCTTTTGCCTCTTTTTCAAACAACACAATTCTGCTATATAAAGCGGCTTTTTCGTCCAGATTTACAGCTTCTTCATCATACTTGCCACTTTCTTCACAAAGATCTGCAGCTAAAGCATAATTTTTTCCAGCAGCTTCATATTGCTCTGCACTCTCGTCTTCTTGTGCAGTTTGTTCGAACTGAACAATTCGATAGCCTTTGGCCCTTTGCTCAGCTTCTTCTGCATCATCATATTTTTCATTTAAGACCAGTTCGAATGCTACAAATTCCCAATAATTTGCTTGAAACATTGCAACCATATGAGGTTTTTCATTTTTATATATTGAGATGCCAAATTCACAAGCTTCTTTACCTTGTTGACACCAATGCATCATTTCATTTTTATCTTCTGATATAACAGTTTGATAAGCAGCCTTTTCTACCAATATTTCAGCCCAACGACCGCACATTATCTCAGCAAATACAGTTTCACCTTTTTTATTAAAATCCTCAACTGCTTCAAAATATATTTTTGCAGCAACATCATAATTCTTTTCTTTAGAAGCCTGACGGGCTTTTTCATCATAAAAATTAACTTGCTTTAACGCTGCATCTAAATAGCTTTTTTCATTTACTTCTTGTTTGCTTGAGCCAAGCTCAATACTTTCAAGTATTTCTTCTTGCTTAACAGCAGCTTCATCTTTACCTTCAACTTCTTCACTTTCAGCTGATTCCGCATCGATTGTTGATACTTCTGCATCTTTGGAGAGGTCATTTTCAACTGAAGCCGAACTTTCAATTTTCATGTGTGCTACTGCTTTCTTTTCCTCGCCGTTTTCCTCAACCCTAGAGACTTTTTTAAGATCCTCGGCGCTCAAAGCGATTTTTTCTTTTTGCTGCTTTTTTTTCCATTTTTCATGTCTTTTGTTTAGATTTTGAAAGTGTTCCGTGTTTTTTTCATCTGCTGCTGCTCTTTCAGCTTCCGTTAACCCAAAACCGTATGTTCTAGGATATTCCTTTTGTTTAGCGTCAGATGATCTAATTAATTCATCGTCCAGATTCCCTGTATATATCTTTCTTGCCGTTTCAGTTGTTGCATAAACTGAAACCAATTCAAAACCTTCTTGGCCAGGCGATATTTCCAGAGTTGCAACCACTTCACCTGGAATAAGGTATGTACCATCTTTAACAATAGCTTCTGGGACCGGTTCGCCCATAACTGTTTCGCCATATTGTACACTGACTGTCAGAATAACTTTTCCTTGTCTAAAAGACACATCCATACGCTGGTCAGCCGTTGTAAACCCGCACAAAAATGGGTGAGTCTCTCTAGATGCGACTCTGGTTGCAACCAGATCAAATGGATGCCCATGTACAGTAGATTGGTTATAAGATCTAATAAATGCCATCCGTAAATCTCGATCAACCTGTTTAAGCTGTTGTATAAACTCTTCACCTTGCTCGGCTGGTATAGGAATTCCTTCAAAGCTCAGCGTACCGCGATTGGCATCCTTTCTGACCACCTCTATTAGTTCTTTTTCTGAGAGATTAGAATAATTATTCTTTGCATTACCCGGTTTTGGCAGAAAAATTCTGCTGTCTATTCGTTGATAACGATGGCC
Source organism: Gammaproteobacteria bacterium (assembly GCA_021156325.1). GTDB lineage: Bacteria > Pseudomonadota > Gammaproteobacteria > JAJFKG01 > JAJFKG01 > JAJNDI01. The sequence continues at coordinate 20,514 of JAJNDI010000023.1, read as the reverse complement.
GGTTGATTCTGTATTGTGCGGTAATGAAATACTGTCCAAAGAAATAGCCTGATGTATTTTTAAATGAGCAACAATAGAAGCCACATCTTGTTTAGAGGTACTCTTTTTCACTGCAGCAAAGAAGGCTGTTTTATTGGCATGTTTAGGATCAGTGATTCGTTGTAATACTGAGCTGGTTTTAGATGCCTCCTTAGTAAATTGCTTAATTTCATCCAACAAATTTTTAGCTTCATAAAACTTATCTGCCCGCAACTTACCATGTTCTAAACAGGCTAATGCTTTATTCTTAAACTCAACGATACGGTTTTCAACAATACGGTTATCAACGACACCGCCCTCTTTGGGATAAGCATTTTCATCAAGGCCTGCTAACAACTTTAGCATTTCTTCTAGTTGTGGATTTTTTTGAATGTCGGTATTTCTCTTTTCCATCATTTTTACTAAACTGTTAGAAAGCTTACTTTTTTGTCCTTTTAGATGCTTATAACCTCCTGGAGTTTCCAAAAGTTCATTTAAAGCGTTATTAAATCTCTTGGCTGCTTCTTTAAATTGATCAGAAGAATTATCTCCCCATCCTTGATGGGTCGTGATCTTTTCATGATGCTGTAGTACCTTAGTATATTTCTCTTTTAAATCCTGATTTTCTTTCTCTTTCAAATCGTGATTTTCTGCTATCTCGATAATTTCAACATATTCTGCTAGATTGCCCTGTTTCTTACGTATATCGGCCGCAGCGCGATACATCTTTGCTGCTTGCGCATAATCTTCTTTTGCGCTTGTTCTATGGCCAAGCTCTATAAATTGCATATAGGCTTTACCATACATAATGGCAGCATCTATCATTTGGTTATTTTCGCTATATTTCTCAGCTTTTTGCCGATAATCTTCAGCTTGTGCAAGAGTTGTGGGGTTAGTCTGTTTATTATTACCGAACATTTCAGTTTCCTCGTTTTATTTCATTTACTTATTGTATTTTTATTGTTTAAATCGATGGGTCAGTTTCTATCGTTCTCTTTGGATTATTCGTCTTAAAAATAGATACATCCACCTCTTGAGTTCCATTCTATCGGGACAACCTTAAGGCATTATTAAGAAACCCTAGAAAAACAACAAACTTATAAGCAAGGGGTTTTAAAGATAGAAAATTTTATAAGTGCATGATTGATATAGCTTTTCCATCCAGGTCACACAGCCTGGAGATGTATAAAAGGGGTTCTGTCAAATTGAAAGCGATAATTTCAATTTGACATAAAATATATTAAATGGTTGATTTTATTCAATTTTTTATCGTGCTAATAATCAGTAGACTTCACTCACCAAATAAAAGGGTAAAAGGGAATCGACCAAAGCGGGTAGCCAGCTTTCTTATCTCCCTATAGCGCTTTTAAAATAAGCCTATCCGTCTGAAAAATCCCTTTGCTTCTATTCAAAAAACACCCATCTTCAGAGGCGCGATTGGCTATTGCTGAAAAGGGTGCGATTTTAAGCACTTGATTTTTTCGTTTTTACCTTGTAAATTGTAAGTAAGCGTTACAATTTACAAGGTAAATTATGAATCGGCAAGCTTATCTCGATGAGATCACCCATTTGTTTCAAGTTAACCCCTGTATCGCTCTTCTGGGGCCTCGCCAATGCGGTAAAACCACCCTGGCTCAGCAATATGCCGCTATTGCAGGAAAACAAAGTAGAGAGATCACGCGTTTTGATCTAGAAGATGAACTCGATTTAAGGCGATTGGAAAACCCTAAATTGGCATTAGGATCGCTTACAGGTCTTATCATCATTGATGAAATACAAAAACGCCCTGATTTATTTCCTGTATTACGAGTGTTAATCGATGAGCATCGCGACGAGCAGCAATACCTTATTTTAGGCAGTGCTTCGCGCGAACTCATTAAGCAATCGTCTGAAACATTGGCCGGCCGGATCTCTTATCTGGAATTAACACCCTTTCAATTATCAGAAATAGACGATCAGAATAAACTGTGGCTGCGAGGCGGTTTCCCCCTGTCTTATTTGGCAAAAGAAGAAGAACAGAGTGGACGGTGGCGAACTGATTATATCCGCACCTTTCTCGAACAGGATATTCCGGCGCTTGGATTTAATATTCCAGCTAATGAATTACGAAGATTCTGGACGATGCTGGCACATTATCACGGACAAATATTCAATGCCAGTGAGCTGGGCAGATCGCTAGGATTGTCGCACAATACCATTAAAAAATACCTGGATATATTAGCAGGTACTTTCATGGTACGTATTCTGCAACCCTGGCATGAGAATCTTAAAAAACGGCAAGTCAAATCCCCTAAAATTTATTTCCGAGAGACGGGCATTTTTCACAGCCTGCTTCGCATCACCGATAAAAGCCAATTATTCTCTATGCCGCAATTAGGCGCGTCATGGGAAGGCTTTGCTTTAGAAGAAATCATCCGCTTGCAAATGCCTGCTATCGACAGCAATGACTGCTATTTTTGGTCAACGCAATCCGGTGCGGAATTGGATTTATTGATCGTTTCAGGTACTCAAAGAATAGGGTATGAATTTAAATACCAGGATGCCCCTAAAATAACAAAGTCTATGCGTACGGCTTTGGAAGATTTACAATTATCACGCTTATATATTGTCTATCCCGGTAATCAAGCCTTTCAAATGGATGAAAAAATCTTTCTAAGCCCTTTGAAGAATCACATAGAGAAGCCCTGACAATATTCCAGCACCTTTTGATACGCTTTTTCGCGGGCTGCTTCCCGCTCATAAGGAATGTGTTCGCCTTTGTTTAAGATCCCTGCCATGGCGGTGAGATTACCGACTTCCAATACAATCACTCTATTATGCTTAGCGCGATGATGTAGAGGCTTTTCTTTTCCCCCCAATAAAAAACACAAAGAGATAGAATCCGGATCGGGATCTAAGTATTTTTCCAACAATTTGACTGGTAAATTATCCGTTAAACCCCCGTCTACAATAGACCCTATTCCTTCAATATAGCGCGGTTGAAAGATCAAAGGATGCGCGCCGGAAGCTTGCGCAGCCACTGCAATGGAAAGATGAGACGTCTCTTCCAGAGAAAAGGTCACTGTTTTTCTTCTTTTTATACTGGTGCCGGTGATATAAAGTGATTTAATACAATGCCGATGCAGGGGTTTTAATAATTCCCGAAGGGCTGCCAAATCGCGAAAAGTAAATCCGCGATCGGCTTTTTGATCGATAAACGCTTCAAAAAAATGAAGCTGTTCCTGGTAATACGGGGCTTTATCAACGCCATATTCGTTGAGATAATCGCTTTCTGTTAAAATAGCTTTTTCATTAAAATAAATCTTTAAGCGTTGACGTGCCAAATTTTCCATAAAGGCTATCGATTTCTCGCCATCGTCACGCAGGGTAAGACGCCCCTTCACCCATCGAGGTTTTAAATCTAATAATTCAGAAAAACGCATTTGATTATCTTGAATGTCGCGTAATCCTTCAGCATCAAAACCCAATGCAATACACAAAGCGGTCATAGCCCCTGAAGAAGAACCAGCAACACATTTCACACCGCCCAAGAGAGCGCTGTCTTCCAAGGCTTTGATCACCCCGGGGTAAATCAACCCTTTTGAACCGCCCCCGCTAAAGACTAGCCCCCGGATGCGCGGGAGGGCAGAATCCAGAGATAAAGTTTGGGCTGACACAGGCTATTCCTCACAAGCACAGTTCAATATGGTCATTATTTTAACACATTTTAGGAAAAATAATAGTCAGAAAAGCGTAAAGGACAGGAAAAAGAAAGCGGAATTGGAGTAGCGAGCGTAGTTAAAACACGCTACCATTGATTGATTATGGCCAATCAATCCAACACACCGCCTCCTAAACCCGCTCGCTTCCTGGCTAAAGCGGGGAAATGGTTAATTAGCCTCATTTCGCTTGGCATCTTGGGCATTGCAGGCGGTTATCTTTATCTCTCTCAGGAATTACCCGATATTGCGGTTCTCAAAGATGTGCAATTTCAAGTTCCGTTACGTATCGTCACACAAGATCAAAAACTGATTGCTGAATTTGGCGATAAACGCCGAAATCCCGTGCCTATCAGCGACATTCCACCGCTGCTGATTCAAGCCATTCTTGCGACAGAAGATCAGCGTTTCTACAAACATCCAGGGATCGATCCCATCGGCTTAAGCCGTGCTGTCATTCGATTACTCGCCAGCGGTGAAAAAGAAGAAGGCGGAAGCACCATTACCATGCAAGTGGCGCGCAATTTTTTCTTAACCCGCAAAAAAGACTTTTCACGCAAATTTAAAGAAATTTTATTGGCTATTAAAATAGACAAGGAATTAAGTAAAGAAAAAATCCTCGAACTCTATTTAAATAAAATTTATTTTGGTAACCGCGCTTACGGCGTTGCCGCTGCAGCACAAGTCTATTATGGAAAACCATTAAATCAATTAACCCTTGCGCAATATGCAATGCTTGCAGGGCTGCCCAAAGCACCGTCTATGCTAAATCCTATTATCAATCCAGAAGCTGCCTTAAAACGCCGTGAACACGTTTTAAGCCGGATGCTCCAACTGCATTACATTGACACAGCACAATATGCTGCGGCCAACAGCGAGCCTGTTGCGGCGAAATATCATGGATTAACCTCGGAAGTGAATGCCCCTTATTTAGCGGAAATGGTACGTTCTGTATTGCTCGCACAATATGGGTCAGATATTTACACCATGGGATTAATTGTTACAACAACGATCAATAGCAATCTTCAAGAAACGGCCAACCGCAGCCTGCACGATGGCTTATTAGCTTATTCAGAACGTCACGGTTATTATGGGCCGGAGCAAAATTGGGGAACGCCTGCTGAAACTTTATCGAGCTCATGGCAATCCAAATTAGCTGCAGTACCTGAAATAAACGGCCTCTTACCAGCTGCTGTCATCAATGTAGGACCCCAATCGCTGCAAGCCTTGCTTGCCAACGGCAAGATAATCACCATTGAGTGGCCGGGTTTGTCCTGGGCACGCCGTGTTATTGATGCAAAATCAAATCTCTTTGCAGCCAATCCATTAGTGGCTTCCGATATTGTAAAACCGGGCGATCTCATCCGTGTACGACTTGATAAAGAACAATGGCGTTTAACACAAGTTCCGTTGGTACAAGGCGCTGAAGTGGCGATGAATCCGCATAATGGGGCGATCCTCGCATTAAGCGGCGGTTTTTCTTTTAATGGCAGTAATTTTAATCGCGCTATACAAGCGCAGCGCCAACCGGGATCGGCCTTTAAACCCTTTTTGTATTCTGCAGCGCTCGATAAAGGATTAACATTGGCTACCGTTATCAATGATTCGCCGATTGTCATTGATGATGCGTCACAGGAAGATGAATGGCGTCCTAAAAACGATAACCGCCGTTTTTATGGCCCTACTCGTTTGCGTTACGCGCTGTCGCGTTCCCGTAATTTAGTGTCTATTCGCTTATTAGACTTGATTGGGATCCCGTTTGCGCGAGACTATGTACAGCGTTTTGGTTTCTCGCCTTCCCAATTACCTGAAACTTTATCGCTTGCGTTGGGCAGCGGCAGTACAACACCTTTACAATTAACGGAAGCCTATGCTGTTTTTGCTAATGGGGGATATAAAATAACTCCTTATTTTATTGATAGTATTAGCAATACCCGCCAGGAATTATTATATAAAGCACACCCTCCCACAGCATGTGCATCGTGTAAATCTTCTGATCCCGCTTTATCGGACGCTAAAGAAGAAACGCCTGCAGCACCTCATGTCATCACAGCTCAAAATGCTTATCTCATTACCTCTGCGATGCAAGATGTAATCAAGATGGGTACAGGACGTCAGGCAGCTGCTTTGCATCGGCGCGATCTAGCAGGAAAAACAGGCACTACTAACGATCAAGTCGATGCCTGGTTTGCGGGATTTAATCCCGATCTGGTGATGACGGTGTGGGTAGGTTTTGATAATCCGCAAAGTTTATATGAATACGGCGCAGAAGCGGCTTTACCAATTTGGATAGACTTCATGCAGTATGCTTTGCAACACTATCCTGAGCGAAGCTCCCCTCAACCTCACGGAATTGTTAGTCTGCGTATCAATAAAGAGACTGGGTTACCCGCTTCTGCTGCAGATCAAAATACCTTGTTTGAATTGTTTGAAGCAGGACATGTCCCCAGCAATACAAGCACTGCCAACCCAAATGGCACCGTCATTCCTTCTGCACCTTCGAATTCGACGGTAGAAGAATTGTTCTGAACCCCCGCCGCGCTCTGCGCTAGCTATCCCCTTTTTCAAAGGGGTGAAGATGAAACAAGCGTCTATACTTAAATGAATAATCATCGAACCCCTTTGTAAAAGAGGGTCAGTACGTGCAAGCGTACATCGGGGGGATTTTAAGCAACCATGCCATCTATACTGCACATTGAAGACAGTCTGGTTTATGCGAGGCTTATTCGAGCTTATTTAGAAGAAGAAAGCCAGGAAACACAGCTAACCCATATTACTTGTTTGGCAGAACTCCCTGCCGTCTTAAAAGATAATCATTTTCAAGCTATTTTGCTGGATCTAGGCTTACCTGATTCTCAGGGAATGCATACCTTTCATGCTGTTCATGCTTATTTCCCCGATTTACCGGTGATTGTTATCAGCGGTAATGAAGACGATCCTTTATCGATTGAAGCGGTACAATCCGGCGCGCAAGAATATCTCGTCAAACAACATCTCAACGCTCATATTCTGATGCGCACTATTCAACACGCCATAGAACGCAACCGATTAACCGTGGCTTTATTAGAATTACAAAAACATCAACAATATCTGGCAACGCATGATACTTTAACCGAGTTACCCAATAGACAATTATTATATGACAGATTATCTCAAATTTTTGAACGCAGCAAACGCAATCAGGAACAATTTGCAGTATTACTGCTTGATCTCGACAATTTCAAATCTGTGAATGATTCCTACGGGCATGCTTACGGGGATGCTATCTTAAAAGAAGCAGCAAATCGTATTACTAAATCGGTACGTGATATGGACACTGTCGCTCGTTTAGGGGGTGATGAATTTACTATTATTTTAACCCAATTATCTCATAGTAAAGATACTGAACAAATCGCCAAAAACATTTTGATGGTATTGCAACAGCCGTTTCAAATAGACTCTCACTCTTTATCGATCCATGCCAGCATTGGCATTGCTGTTTATCCCGATGACGGGGATAATATTGATTTACTTCTGCATCATGCTGATCTGGCCATGTATCAGGCAAAAAAAGTAAAACATAGTTACTCTTTCTTTAAAGCTAAAAAAAATACCCATGCTTATAAACAACTTTCTCTCATCACCAGTTTAAAACATGCTATTGAACGTGATGAATTTCGTCTTTACTTTCAACCGCAAATCGATGTCTTAACCAATAAACCTGTAGCTGTCGAAGCGTTGCTGCGCTGGCAGCATCCCCAATTTGGCTTTCTCCCCCCCAATGAATTTTTAAGTCTCGCCGAAGAAACCGGGTTGATTGTGCCAATCGGCGAATGGGTTATCTTCCATGCCGCTAGCCAATTACGTCTTTGGCAAGAAAACGGCATCGATAATATCCGCATAGCGATTAATCTTTCCGGCCGTCAATTCGAACAACCGAATGTTATTCACCGTATTGCAAGTTTAGTGGCAGCTTCCCAGATCAAAGCTTCGGATATCGACATTGAATTAACGGAAAGCACTTTGATGCGTAACCCGCAAGAAACGGCGCGCGTATTAGCGCAGCTGCGAGAAATGGGTATGACCATTTCTATCGATGATTTTGGAACCGCTTATTCTTCCCTAAATTATTTAAAACGTTTTCCGGTGAATACTTTAAAGATCGATAAATCCTTTACAGCGGGTATTACAGTCGATCAAAACGATGCCCAGATTGTGAATGCTATTTTAGCATTAGCAAAGAGTTTATCGCTGAATGTTGTTGCAGAAGGGATCGAAACGGAAGAACAAAAAATGCTTTTACAACAACAAGGCTGCCATATCATGCAAGGACATTTATTTATGCGCCCGATGCAGCCAGAGGCGTGTGAAGCATTTTTGAAGGATCCTGAATAGACGCTAAGGCCAATTCAACCATAATAGCCAAGTGCCCCCAACCGCTATCACCATTGACAGCAATGTTCAAGGGAGCAATTTCATCGCGCATGTCATCGATCCGTTCAGGGATGTCATAATCATCACTGTCACTCACTTCAGCAGAGCACAGTTCAGCAGGCGATGTCACCACATGCGTGCGGCACGTACTGGGCCGTACTTCATAAGCCAGACAAACTCCTTCTGTCGATAAAAAGGGACAAGGCCGTTTTTTATCGTAGAAATAAGCATCGTGCGTTGCTTCAGATATTTCTGCTTCTTCATCCAGCACACGGTCTGCATATTGTTTATCACGACGGGATTGTAAAAAGAGTTCGCGAGCATCTTTGGCATTATCGTGAATACGTGCTATGAAGTGATTTCGCTCGCTTTCGGGTTGTTCTGCTAACCAATAGGCCATTTCAAGGGCTTCTGTCCACGAGATTTCAACCAGGAGATGACAACAATGATCACAGCCTTTACGGCAGCTGACTTTTGAACCTTCGTCATTGACATCCCGTACGGCTTCTTTAACCATGATGTCGATAATGGGATATAAATGCTGTTGCAAACGTAATGTCATTGGTTTCTCTTATACAGTGTTTCTTGAATTTTCTCTAATCGGGCTTTTTGCAACGCTTCTGCGAATGCTTTGCCTTCCAACCCTTTGGCCAATAGTACCTTAACATCGACCTCTGTCGCAACTTGATAAATTTTCTGTAAATACGCTGCCTGCGGATAATCACGATGCTCAAACCCCTGGCATCCTCTCGCATCGGCTTCACAAGCAGTCAAAAATTCACAAAATCGGTCGTAACGCCGCCATACATCGAGCCGATTCAAGAGCGTTAAGAGTTCCGGTACTTCCAATTCAAGCGCACGATGACAATCCAAGTGATATTCACACACTAAACACGCCAACTCTCGAAAAGTACTCGGCACACGCAAGCGTTCACAAATAGCCTTTACTATCTGAACACCGTTTCTTTCATGATTGGGATGTTTTGGCCACTGTTCTTTAGGCGTTAATCCTTTACCCACGTCATGCAATAAAGCAGCAAAAACAACTTTAGGATCAGAAGATAAGCGGGCTGCCTGGTCAATGACCAATAACGTGTGTAAGCCGCTGTCAATTTCAGGATGAGATTTTTCAGGATTAGGCACGCCAAATAAAGCATCGATCTCTGGCAATAGCACCGATAACGCATTGCATTCACGCAATGTTTGAAAAAAAACACTGGGGTTTTGGCGAGAAAAACCTTTTTGCAACTCTTGCCATACCCGCTCGGCCACCAAATGCTCTACTTCGCCGCTTTGCACCATTTCATGCAATAAGGTCATCGTTTCTGGTGCAATGTGAAAACCTCTATCTGCAAACTGTGCTGCAAATCGGGCGATGCGTAAAATGCGGAGGGGATCTTCACTAAAAGCGGCTGAAACATGACGTAAAACGCCTCGCTCTACATCAGCTTGCCCGCCGAAGGGGTCAATAATATGGCCTTGTTCGTCTTGTGCCATGGCATTGATGGTGAGATCACGGCGCTTTAAATCTTCTTCGAGCGTCACCTCAGGGCTGGCATGAACGTGAAAACCGCCATAACCATGGCCGGTTTTACGCTCTGTTCTTGCTAAAGCATATTCTTCCTGAGTTTCAGGGTGTAAGAAAACGGGAAAGTCTTTGCCGACCTGGCGAAAACCGCGGGATAGCATTTCTTCAGGGCTGGCACCAACGACAACCCAATCGCGTTCGGCAACGGGTAGTCCCAGTAACCGATTGCGTACAGCGCCGCCAACGAGGTAAATCTGCATCTTGATCCCTGCCAGTGATGAATAAGCAACCTTCATCTTAGCCTAGATGCCATGGTAATATCCACTTGATCTATCAATAAGAAGCCTCATTATATCGCCAACATTGCAAGCGTTTCTGGCGAAACTTCCGCTGCAGGACCAGCATCCTGACCAATAGATCCTATTATCTTGTCCAGGCCTTGCTCGCCGCCATTGGCATTAACGGCCGTCATATTGAGAGGAGAAGAAGGGGGCGTTCCCGCAGCAGAGTTTTGCGTAGCGTTGCTTTGTTCTTCCTCAGCATCTTTGCCAGATCCCTTGCCTGGTTTAGGCGTTGGAGCATTGCTATTACTTTGTTCTTTTTCTTCCCCTTGGCCAGGGACGACTTTGTCTATGATAGCATCCATTGCTTTTTCAAATTTTGCCGCAAGGCTGTCTCTCTTAACACTATCTTCAGCAGGCGCATCTTTTTTATTCGCTGGCGCTGGGGTATTCTGTTTGGCAGTTTCGGGACTTGCTTCAGCGGCAGGATCCCCATTCAGAGCATTTCCTGCAGCAGCATTTAAGCTGTCAGCGGGGGATGATTCAGCTGGGCTGGCAAGTGCAGTATCAACAGCATCAACCGGAACTGGTGGACTAAGAACATTTTCTTCAGATTGCCCAGGCATTTTAAGTTTCCTCGTATTTGGCTGCATAGCAGCTCTGCTTTATCAGGTTAAATCATTTTTATGGGGATATTTTAATGCAAATATGAATTTATGTCAAGGGTTTTGTTTTTCTATAGGTTATTGATTTCTAAAGAAGTCTAAAGATTGCTTGTAACCCCCCTGAAACCCCTTTACCATACGACCAAGGGAAAACAAGGCTTATTATGCAATTATTTATTTTAAATCAACGCTTATCCACCCTTTTGCCGGTCATTTACCAGTATCTCTTACCTAAAACAACCTTATCCCGTTTAGCGGGCTGTCTTATGCAGTCTGAAAAACCCTGGGTAGCTAAACCCTTGATAAAATGGTTTATTCGCCATTATCACGTTGATTTAAGCGAAGCCTTAAAAAAATCGCCTGAAAGTTATCCCTCTTTTAATGCGTTTTTCACCCGCACTCTGGAAGCCAACGCCCGGCCCATCACCCCACACCCCCGGGCTATTGCTTCACCGGCCGACGGCCTCATCAGTCAATATGGGATTGTTAATAACGGCACCTTGATCCAGGCAAAAGGCCACTCCTATAGTGTCACTGATTTAATGGGAGGTGATCCGAAGATTGCCACGCCTTTTCATCACGGTTCTTTTGCTACTATTTATCTTGCGCCTAAAGATTATCATCGCGTACACATGCCTTATCATGGTCGTTTAACACAAATGATCTATGTTCCGGGTAAACTCTTTTCAGTCAGCCTCAAGACAGCCAATGGGATCCCGCACTTATTTGCCCGCAATGAACGGGTTATTGCGTTATTTGAAAGCGGCCACGGACAAACCGCTGTTGTCATGGTAGGCGCAATGCTCGTTGCCAGCGTTGCAATGGAGTGGGCGGGCATTGTGAACTGCCAACATCCCCGAAAAATACAACAATGGTATTATGATAAGATTGACAAGTTATATGCCAAGGGAGACTATTTAGGTCATTTCCAATTGGGATCGACTGTTATTGTTCTAACAGAAAAACCTCTTCAGTGGGAAAATACATTAACAGAAAATAATACTGTTCGCATGGGACAAGCCTTAGCTTATTATTCTTAAACAAGGTTTTATACCAGATGACATTCTTAACGCCAAATAAGCCTCACCTATTGCGCGCCTGGGATCCCGCTTCGTGGCGAAGAAAACTGGTTTCTCAATTACCAGTTTATGCTGATTACAAACACTTGCAAGAAGTAGAACGTAAGCTTTCTATGGCGCCTCCTTTGGTAATTCCTTTTGAAATCGAGAGCCTAAAACAACGTTTGGCAGAAGCAGCCCAGGGCAAGGCTTTTCTCCTGCAAGGCGGTGATTGCGCAGAACGTTTCGCTGATTGTAATAAAACGGTCATTACCAACAAGCTCAAAATCCTATTACAAATGAGCGTCATTCTTTTATACGGTTTGCAAAAACCCATTATCCGGGTTGGCCGCATTGCAGGACAATATGCAAAACCACGCTCTAGCGATATTGAAACACGCAACGGAATGTCTTTACCCTCTTATCGCGGCGACAGTGTCAATCATCCTGAATTTAGCGCAGAAGCGAGAGAACCTGATCCCGCTTTATTGTTAAAGGCTTATGGGTTTTCCGCCCAAACACTCAATTATTTACGAGCCATGGCACAACACGGTTTTGCCAATCTGGAACATCCAGAATATTGGGATCTCGAGGGGGCTTCACCTTCGCCTTTGAAAGAAAAATATCACACTCTGCTGGATGATATTAAAAACGCGGTGGATTTTATCAAAAGCATTGCAGCCAATCCGCATCCTGATTTAAAACGCGTAGACTTTTATACAAGCCATGAAGCGTTGTTATTACCTTATGAACAAGCGCTGACACATCGCTATGAACAACGTTTTTATAATCTTTCAACGCATTTCCCGTGGGTGGGTATGCGAACAGCCCAATTAGACAGCGCCCATGTGGAATATTTGCGCGGAATTGCCAACCCCATTGCCGTAAAAATAGGTCCCAATATGAATCCGCTGTGGCTCAGTGAATTGGTTAATAAATTGAATCCCGAGAATGAACCCGGCCGTTTGACATTGATACACCGCATCGGAGCTGATGCTATCCAGCAACAATTACCAGAGCTTATTGAAGCGGTTCAAGCCACAAAGAAAATCGTCTTATGGTCAAGTGATCCTATGCACGGCAATACTGAAATTACGGCAAGCGGTTTAAAAACACGGCATTTTGATAAAATCCTGAAAGAATTACGCTTGGCTTTTGGTATCCATGCCCATGCGGGGACTTATCTTGGCGGGATCCACTTTGAATTAACCGGCGACAATGTAACAGAATGTATCGGAGGCGCACGGGGTTTAACGATCGAAGATTTAGCCTGTGCCTATGAAAGTCTGATTGATCCGCGCTTAAATTACGAACAAGCTCTGGAAATGGCTATTTTAATCCTTGATCTGGCTGTCCCTAAAGGTCTGTAAAATACTGAGCATTCTGCTATACTACCCCCAACTTTATGGGGAGATCCTTAAATGAAACCCGCTTCAATCTTTAATGTCTTCGGCCGTTCGCCAATCAGGCCTTTGCAAGAACATATGGAAAAAATTTGCGCATGTACAGATAGTCTCATCCTGTTTTTTAATGCAGTCTTTGCCAATGATTGGACACAAGCACAAACGTATCAACTCCAGATCGCGACCATGGAAAATGAAGCCGATAAAATCAAGCGGGAGTTACGGCTTCATCTGCCAAACAGTTTGTTTTTGCCGGTGTCTCGTTCCGATTTACTGGAAACCTTAACCGTACAAGATAAAATCGCTGACAAAGCAAGACACATTGCAGGACTTATCATTGGACGAAAACTCTGTATTCCCTCCGCCATGCAGCCTGTTTTTCTGGAATTTTTGCAATGTAATCTCCAGGCAGTGCAGCAAACCAAAGTGGTTGTCAACGAATTAAGTGATTTGATGGAAACGGGTTTTAGCGCAACAGAAATCGCTGTTATCGAAAAAATGATCCATACCATTGATAAAATTGAATCAGATTCCGATCAAATGCAAATCAAAGTTCGCAAGACTCTCTATGATTTGGAAAAAAACCTCTCTCCCATCGATGTCTTTTTTCTGTATAAGATTGTCGAATTGGTAGGTCAATTGGCTGACGGCGCAAAACATGTGGGAGATAATTTACAATTATTGCTTGCACGATAAGGAGTTATTATGGCAAAACTTTTTTTCTATTATTCTGCAATGAATGCAGGTAAAAGCACGACCCTATTGCAATCCAGTTATAACTACCGCGAAAGGGGCATGGATACTTTATTGTTTGCACCCTCTATTGACACCCGCTCAACCGGTAAAGTCTGGTCACGGATTGGATTGGAAGCCAATGCGATTTTATATGACGATACACTGAATTTTTTTGATGATGTCCGAGACAGGCTGCGTCAAAACCCGCGTATCGCCTGTGTTTTCATCGATGAAGCACAATTCTTAACAAAAGCGCATGTTTCACAATTAACCGATGTTCCCGATAAATTACATATTCCCGTCCTGGCATACGGATTACGCACCGATTTTCGCGGCGATCCTTTTGAAGGGAGTCAGTATTTATTTGCGTGGGCCGATGAAATTCATGAAATCAAAACCATTTGCCATTGCGGCAGCAAGGCTACGATGAATGTGCGCATTGATAAACATAACCGTCAGGTGAAAACTGGCGCCCAGGTTGAAATCGGCGGCAACGATCGCTATGTCGCCACCTGTCGAAAACACTTTAAAGAAGGCAATACTACAGGGCGAGAGATAGAAGATAACGCAAAATCCCCCCGCCGCGAAGCGGCGACCCCCTTTTTCAAAGGGGGTGAAACTTGAGGACAGATGTTCTCATTATTGGGGGGGGTATCGCCGGCTTAACATTAGCATCCGCATTAGTTAAAACACCGCTTAATGTTATCTTAATTGACCAACATCAGGCTTGGCCTTCTTTTTCAAAAGAACATCCGGATTTACGGGTATCTGCTATTACGCGTGCTTCACAGTGTGTATTGAGCCGCTTGGGTGCCTGGAAAACTATCTGTGATTTCAGAGTCAGTCCTTATTATGAAATGCACGTATGGGATGCTGCAGGCGATGGTTTTATTCATTTTGATGCTGCCGATATTGGCGAACCTGATTTAGGGCATATCATTGAAAACACGGTTATTCAAAATGCTTTGTTAAAAACACTAGAAGGTGCTGACAACATTCACTTATATAATGATTGTTCGCCAGAGTCTTTCTCAATCATAGAAGATCTCGCGCAACTAACGACTGCTGATGGAAGGCATTTTGAAGCTCAATTGATAGTAGGCGCCGATGGAGCGCACTCGTGGCTGCGGCAACAAAGCAGCATTGAACAATCTCAGCGCTCTTATGATCAGACGGCAATCATCGCTACGATAAAGACAGAAAAACCGCATCAATCTACTGCCTGGCAGCGATTTACACCGGAAGGAATCCTCGCCTTTTTACCGCTGGAAAACCCGCATCATTCTTCCATCGTATGGTCAACGCAAAGCGAAAATGCCAAACGATTATTGGCATTAAGCAAAAATAGTTTTGCCAAAGCATTATGTGAAGCATTCGATCATCACTTGGGGGAAATCGATTGCATTTCAGAGATAGCGGGCTTTCCTCTTTTTGCGCGGCATAATAAAGAATATGTACTACCCCATATTGCTTTTATTGGCGATGCAGCACATATCATCCACCCGCTCGCGGGTCAAGGGATCAATTTAGGGATCCTGGATGCGGCCGCATTAGCACAAACGTTAGAAGCAGCTCACCAAAAAAAGCGTAATATTGCAAGCCTTCAAACTTTGAATCGTTATGCGCGCTGGCGCTATGGACATAATGGGGCAATGCTTGCTGCCATGAGCGGGTTCAAACACGTTTTTGGCAATAACACCTCTTTTGTTAAACAATGGCGCAACCGCGGTTTATCATGGGTAAATAATTGTCAAATCGTAAAAAATAAAATCATGCGAATAGCGATGGGATTGGAAGGGGATTTACCGGCTATAGCCAAATCAGTATAATCCGCCTTTAAGAACCTGTTCAAAGAATACCTTGCCGGGAGTACTGCATGGATCCACAACGCACGCCGCTTTATGAAGAGCATTGTAAAGCGCAGGCAACGTTGGTAGATTTTGCGGGCTGGTCCTTACCTATTCACTATGGTTCTCAATTGCAAGAACACCACGCTGTCAGAAATGAAGCCGGTGTCTTTGATGTCTCTCACATGACCGTGATTGATATCAAAGGAGATAATGTCCGGTCTTTTTTGCGTTATTTACTCGCCAATGATGTCGCCAAACTCCCCTTAAAAAAAGCCTTGTATGGCTGTATGTTAAATGAATCGGGCGGAATCATAGACGATTTAATTGTTTATTATCTTCGTGAGTCTCCTGCTTATTATCGAATGGTAGTCAATGCCGCTACCCGTGAAAAAGATATCGTCTGGATCAAAAAACAGGCAGAACCTTTTAATATCGATATTGAAGTGTGCCAAGACATTGCCATGATCGCGCTGCAAGGGCCGCTTGCATTAAGCAAGTTAGCCTCTGTTTTATCTCCCGCTTGCATGAACGCCGTATCTTCTTTAGCTCGCTTTGAAGCATGTACAGAAGGTCACTGGTTTATTGCACGGACAGGGTATACGGGTGAAGACGGCGTTGAAATTATTCTACCCGAAAAAGAAGCACCTTTATTGTGGCAACAATTGTTAAATAACGGTGTTAAACCGTGCGGCTTAGGCGCACGCGATACCTTAAGGTTGGAAGCAGGCATGCATTTATACGGCAGTGATATGGATGAAAACGTCACGCCGCTAGAATCGGGTTTAGGCTGGACCGTATCCTTCGAAGACAGTGATCGCAACTTTATCGGAAAAGCCGCTTTATTGCAGCAAAAAGCAGAAGGTGTTAAACACCGTTTTGTGGGGTTGATCCTGGCAGCCAAAGGGGTGTTACGCAATCATCAGCGTATCGTTTGTGCTAATGCAGATGATGGCGAAATTACCAGCGGGAGTTTTTCACCAACCCTGCAGCAAGCCATTGCGATGGCACGCATTCCAGCATCCGTCAAAGAAAGTCATTGTCAAGTTGATATGCGCGGGCGGTTACTGCCAGCATGTATCGTTAAATTACCGTTTGTACGGAAAATGAAAGATAACCAAAGCATTTCAAGTTGCGATGAGGCGCAGGTGCAGCCGAGCAGCGGAGTGTATAAATGAATACATGAGCAGCGAGACAAGCCTGCAACAAAGTCGCAGCTTGAAAGGCGAAGGTTATAGTCTATTTAAAGCGAAAGGAGATAATATGAGTGAAATACCAGCCGATTTAAAATACACTGATTCACACGAATGGGTGCGTGACGAAGGTAACGGTGTTTGTACCGTGGGGATCACCTTTCATGCGCAGCATTTATTAGGAGATTTGGTTTTTGTGGAATTACCGGATGTGAAAAAAGCGCTTACAGCAGGTGAGGAAGCCGGTGTTGTAGAATCCGTAAAAGCAGCTTCCGATGTTTATTCTCCTGTCACCGGTACTATCACTGCGATTAATGAAACGCTCGCTTCAACGCCCGAATTGATTAATGAAGATCCCTATATCGATGGCTGGTTATTTAAAGTTAAGCTGGAAGATGAGGACGAATTGGAATCCTTGTTAAACGCTGAAGAATATGCTGAAAAAATTACAGAAGAAGATTAAACATGCCTTATATTCCCCATACCGATGATGATGTTAATACGCTTTTAGAAACTATTGGCGCTGCCAATATCGAGGCATTGTTTGATGAAATACCTGCTGCTTTACGTGTTAAAGCCGGATCGCTCGAGCCTATTGCAGCCGGGATGAGCGAAATGGAAATAACCCGCTTATTGTCCGAACGCGCTGCTTTAGATAAACGTGGGGTTTGTTTTATTGGAGCAGGCGCTTATGAACATCATATTCCTGCAGCGGTTTGGGAAGTCGCCTCCCGCGGGGAATTCTTAACAGCCTACACGCCCTACCAGGCAGAAGCCAGTCAAGGCACTTTGCAATTATTGTATGAATATCAAACTATGATGGCCAACCTAATGGGCATGGAAGTTTCCAATGCTTCGCTTTATGACGGCGCATCGGCATTAGCGGAAGCCGTTTTAATGGCTGTTCGTTCGCAACGACATAACGCTTCCCGACATGTTTTATGTGCAGGAACGTTGCATCCTTATTACCGGGAGACAGTACAGTCGATTGTTAATGCCCAAGGTATTCAACTCATTGAAATTCCTTTTTGTAAAAAAGCAGGCACTATTACTTCCGATTGTCTTAAATCGATAGGGTGCGATGAATTCGCTGCAATCTTGATTCCGCAGCCCAATTTTTTTGGGGCGATAGAAGATGTTGATTTCTTAACACGCTTTGCACATGCCAAAGGCGCTTTGGTCATTGCACTCGTTAACCCCATCGCCATGGCGTTATTAAAAGAACCGGGACAATGGGGTGATACAGGCGCGGATATCGCTTGTGGAAGCGGGCAGCCGTTAGGGATCCCTTTAGCGTCAGGCGGCCCTTATTACGGATTTTTATGCTGTAAACAAGCTTTAGTTCGACAACTACCCGGCCGTTTGATCGGACGAACAACAGATAAAGACGGCAAAACCGGTTATGCCTTGACGTTACAAGCACGCGAACAACACATTCGCCGCTCAAAAGCCACTTCCAATATTTGCACCAATCAGGGGCTTGCCGTCACGGCTTCCGCTATTCATATGAGTATCCTGGGCTTTGATGGATTGCGTAATGTCGCCTTGGCTTCGCACGAACATAACCAATTGTTGATAAAAACATTAACCGCTATTCCCGGTGTTAAACGGGTTTTTGAAACGCCGACCTTTCATGAAGTCGTATTACACTTTGACAAACCCATTAAGACGGCCTTGAATGCTTTATCTCAAGCAGGCGTCCAGGGCGGTTTTCCGCTGGGAAATACCCATGCAGAGTATGAAAATTGCCTATTGATTTGCACCACTGAGATGCAAACGGCGGGCGACATACAACATTATGCTGACGTGATTTCTTCTTTATAATTAAAGAAAGGATAAGTAAACCCATGAATATTTTTGAAAAATCTACTCCCCATCGCAGAGCGCTCATGCAAGCGCCGCGCGCTTCTCTAAAAACAGCATTGCCTGCAGCCTTATTACGCCAAACGCCTGCTCAATTGCCTGAAGTTTCTGAATTGCAAGCCGTGCGCCATTATACGCAATTATCTCAACGAAATTTTTCGATTGATACGCATTTTTATCCGTTAGGATCGTGTACGATGAAATACAACCCACGCGGGGTACACAAGATCGCCATGTTACCGGACTTTTTACGCCGTCATCCTTTAGCGCCTTTACATGAAAGCCAAGGGATTTTACAGTGCTTATATGAATTGCAAGAAATTTTAAAAACCGTAACAGGCATGAGCGGCGTTTCTTTAGCACCTATGGCCGGCGCGCAAGGAGAATTTGCAGGCGTTGCTATGATACGGGCTTATCATCAGGCACGGGGTGATTTTGCACGCGATGAATTTTTAGTACCCGATGCCGCTCATGGTACTAATCCCGCGTCTGCCGTGATGTGCGGTTACAAGGTACGTGAAATCCCTACAAAAGCCGATGGCGATCTGGATTTGAATGCACTCGATGCAGCCTTAAGTTCAAAAACAGCCGGTATTATGCTGACTAACCCTTCAACGCTCGGCGTATTTGAAAAACAAATTGCGCTCATTGCCAAAAAAGTTCATGAAGCGGGTGGTTTATTGTATTACGATGGCGCCAATTTAAATGCGATTTTAGGGAAAGTACGCCCCGGTGATATGGGTTTTGATGTGATGCATTTAAATTTACATAAAACCTTTGCAACCCCTCATGGCGGCGGCGGTCCCGGCTCAGGGCCGGTTGCCTGCAATGACAGATTAAAACCCTATTTACCCGTGCCAATCGTTGATGAAAAAGACGGTGATTATTATTTGCTGGATAAATCCCATCTACCTCATAGTATGGGACGTTTATCCGCTTTTTTAGGCAATACCGCTATTTTGCTGCGCGCTTATATTTACAGCCGGATTTTGGGCCGTGAAGGGATGATCCGCGCTGCTGAGTTTGCAACGCTAAATGCTAATTATCTTATGCATCGCTTGCAAAAAGCAGGTTTTGAACTGGCTTATCCCAAACGCCGCGCAAGTCACGAATTTATTATTACTTTAAAAACCTGGCCTAAACAATATGGGGTGAGCGCGATGGATGTCGCCAAACGGCTGCTCGATTACGGCTGCCATGCGCCGACAACCTATTTTCCTTTATTAGTGCCGGAATGTTTATTGATTGAACCCACAGAAACTGAAAGTAAAGAAGCGCTAGATCAATTTGTAGAAGCGATGATTGCCATTCAAAAAGAAGCGAAAACCTCGCCAGACATTATTTTAAATGCGCCGCATACGCAGCCCGTACGACGTTTAGATGATGTGAAAGCGGCAAGGCAGTTAGATTTAGTGTGGCGTAAAGCAAAACCAGCAGAAATTCATACTGAAAAAGTATAAAGGCCGATGTTCTCTACTTACCGAAATTTTCATGAATATTCAGCGCTGCGCGGCGCCCTCTCCCCGTGCCTAAAGGCACGACCCTCTCCCGCGAGGCGGGAGAGGGGAATTTAAAGCAAAATGCTTTTGGTTTCTCCCCTCTCCCACTTGTGGGAGAGGGCAAGCCGCGTGAGCGGCGCGGGAGAGGGAGCCGCGCAGCAAGTATGAAACGGAGTAATACCTTATGAAGAAAATACATATCGCAACGTTATGCCTACTGTTTAGTTATAAAGCCATATTTGCTAATACCATTGAACCCATACAATTTTACACCACAGTATCGCCTGGACGGCAGGTATACTCAGAATACACT
>JAJNDI010000022.1 GCA_021156325.1 Gammaproteobacteria bacterium | reverse complement strand
CGGTTTATGGAAAACAATGGCGTTCCTGGTCTTGTGTAGATGGGTCAACGGTTGATCAGATCAAACAAGTCATTCATGCTATTAAAACGACTCCCGATAGCCGCCGTCATATTGTCAGTGCGTGGAATGTCGGTGAATTAGATAAAATGGCTTTACCGCCTTGCCACTTGTTATTTCAATTTTATGTGGCTGCTGGCCGATTATCTTGTATGTTAATCCAGCGTTCAGTGGATTCTTTTTTAGGATTACCCTTTAATATTGCTTCTTATTCATTATTAACCCATATTATTGCACAGCAATGTGATTTGGAAGTGGGTGATTTTGTGTGGACAGGGGGCGATTGCCATATTTATCAAAACCATCTTGAACAAGTGCATCTGCAATTAACCCGCACGCCTTACCCTTTGCCGCAATTACATATTCTTAGAAAACGCGATAGCATTGAAGATTATTGCTATGAAGATTTCATGCTGGAAAATTATCAAGCTCATCCACACATTAAAGGCCTTGTCGCTGTTTAAATTTTTTAATTTTTTGTTCTTCTTGCAATATGCGCTTAAAGATTTCTTCTCGGTGAACAGAAATACAAGATGGTGCCTCTACTCCTAAACGAACCTGGTTTTTATGGATACTTAATACAGTGACTTTAATGGGTGAAGCTTTATCGATAACAATAGTTTCAGCAATATTGCGTGTTAACACTAACATAGGTAACGGTACTCCATTTTGGGTTAAAATATTAGGCGCAAGGGTTTTCTGGGTGAATTTGCTTTGCTACATAAAAAGCAAGCAGCCTGGAGCTTGTTCGGTGTGTAGCTTGACAAGTACCGTGTAGAATACGAACCAGGGTATTACGATGAATATCCAATTCACGTGCTAATGAATTCAATGAGTATTGCTCTGAATCTAATAATAATTGAATTAATGCCTGATCCGATGCAGGTAGTTGCATATGTATTATCTCCGATGGGTTGGCTTTGCAGAATATTTTTTTCTACACTTTCATGCGGTTATTCTATCATCGACATGTTTTCGTGTAAATAACTGAATCTGTAGAGATTAAAAATCAATAAGCATCAAAGGTTTAGGGGTAAACACGAAAATGATTTTTGTACGCAGTGTGAGCTTTAACTGATAAAACAGGCTTTATTGAAGTTGGCTTTTAGCTTGCATAGTATGAATAGCCCCCATGCTTTTTAACATATTTAACGCTTGATACAGCTGGTAATCTTCATGGAGGAGCTGAGATGAATCTGTGGCGTTATTAACCGCCGTATTTTCACCTTTTGCTTTTTGTGTTTGCTTATCTTGCTGATTATCAAGATGCCCTGTGAGTTCAGCTTCTCTGATAATAGTGAGTTTATCATCTTCATTTTGCTCTGAAATATCAAGCATCGTAATATTAATATCAGGTTTGATTCCTTCTGCTTGAATGGAGCGCCCTGACGGTGTGTAATAAAGAGAAGTTGTCAGTTTAATAGCGGTCTTTTCATCAACAGGCAAGATAGTTTGAACTGATCCCTTTCCAAAGGTTTGGTTTCCTACAATTAAAGCCCTGCCGTGATCTTGCAGCGCGCCTGAAACGATTTCCGATGCCGATGCTGATCCCTCGTTAACTAATACGACTAAGGGAGCATGATTTAAAATATCACCGGGGGTTGCTTCTTCAATGAAAGTTGATCCAGGAATGCGCCCTTTAGTGGATACGATAGCCAGATTCTTCCCCATCGTTTTAGTGTCTAAAAACATATCGGATATTTGAACTGCGGCATTCAGTAAACCACCGGGGTTATCCCGCAGATCCAGGATCCAGCCTTTAACAGGCATTTTATTGTTTTTCATTATTTTAGTGATCGATTCTTTTAAGAGAGCAGCAGAAGGTTCTTGAAATTCGCTAATGCGAAGATATCCATATTCTTTGTCTAAAACACGACTCTTAACACTATTGACTTTGATAATGTCTCGCGTAATTTTGACTTGGAATGGTTTTTTTTCGGATTTTCTGTAAATCGTTAATGTAAGGGAAGACCCTTTTTCACCCCGCATTTTTTTAACGACTTCAGTGAGATCCATACCGTTGACAGGGGTTTCATTCAGACGCAAGATATAATCTCCCGCTTGGAGGCCTGCTCGCTTAGCAGGGGTATCATCAATAGGGCTGATAACTTTGATAAGCCCATTTTCCATGCCGATTTCAACCCCTAATCCGCCAAATTGCCCTTTGGTATTCGTTTCCAAATCACTTAAATCATTTTCATCCAGGTAAGTTGAATGGGGATCAAGCCCGCTTAACATACCGCGAATTGCATTTTCAAATAAAGCTTTATCGGTGACATCCTTCACATAATAATGTTTGATTTCACCCAGTACGGTTGTAAACTGCTGAATATCATCAATGGGTAAATCGATCGATGCCGTTTTTTCTGGTGAGAGTTGTGAAGAGCCGGTTGAGGAAGGCGCTGCTGGCGTTGCCAAAGCAGCATGGCTTAACAAAATCACTAAGATAACGCCAAAGGTTTTTTTTATCATTTTGAGGACTCTCCCGGGAAGCAGAACATCTTGATAAATTAAGAGCAAGAGTAATGCCAAGAAGAGGCGTTATCAGAATTAATCAATTAAATCAGCCGCTTAAGCGGCTTCCCAACCAGGGAACGGGATTTAAAGCAATGCTATTATGGCGGATCCCGAAATAAAGCCCCGGCGTTTTTTGGCCGCCGCTTTGGCCAAGTGCTGCAATAGTATCACCCGCTTGCACGTAATCTCCAGGTCCTTTTTGCAGCGTTTGATTATGTCCGTATAAAGTCATATAGCCGTTGCCGTGATCAATTATAAGCAATAACCCCATGCCGCGTAACCAATCTGCAAAGACTACTTTGCCTGCTGCTACGGCTTTTACAGGCTGGCCTTCGGGCCCGGCAATGATAATGCCGTTTAATGCCAGATCGGTTTGGGTAGAGAGGCTTTCGTTAAAACCCATGACAATCTTGCCAGACGTGGGAAGCGGCAATTGTCCTTTTTGGAGAGCAAATTTGCCTCCTTTTGCAGCTCCTGCACTTTCTTTTTGCAGTTTTTCTAATAAACGGGTTAGGGCTTTTTTATCTTCATCGAATTTGGCCAACTGTTCGTTTTTAGTGCGTAAGTTATAAGCAATTTCTTTCAGTAATGCACTTTGTTCATGATGTTGGGTGAGCAAAGATTGTTTTTCAACAACCTGTTTTTCTTTGAGCTTTTTTAAAGTCACAGTTTGTTGGTAAATCGCTTCTTCATTTTCATGTAAAGTATCTAAAGTATCCCGCATCGTTTCAATCAACTGCAAGCGAGCTTCGCTGAAATAACGATAATAAGCGAGCGTGCGGCTAAGATGATTAACATCTTCTTCACTAAAGATCATTTTGATGGGATCTTGCTTTTGAAGGAGATAAGCATTACGCAGCTGTTGTTCTAATAAGTCACGTTGACTGTTTAATTCTATGGCTAGCGCATCTTGTTTTTTCTGAAGCGTTGATAGCAATAGCTGCTGCTCATGTAGGTCTCCATTGATAATAGCTAATCGGGAAGCACTATCGGCTATTTGGAAGTCAATTTTCTGTAGACGTTTATCAGTTTCTTTTTTTGAAGATTGAGTATCAATAACGTCATTTTTTAAGTTTTTTATCTTGATGAGCAAAGCTTCCAATTGCGTATTGGTATGTTTTATTTCTGATTCGGCATGAGCTGTTATTGAAAGTAAAAGTGCAAACGACAAGATAATATGAATGATTTTTCTAAAAGCCGTCATTAAGGCACCTTATCTATTGTAAATAACGGAGTTCCTGTCATTTCAGGAGGAATAGCCAATTCCAGCAGCGCTAATAAAGTAGGTGCAATATCACACAATGTGCCTTTTGATTGACGGGCTTTTGCCTCACGTCCTACATATAATAAGGGAACCTGTTCACAGGTATGTGCTGTATGCGCTTGACCGGTATGATGATCCCGCATCTGTTCAACATTACCGTGATCAGCTGTTACCAATAATTCGCCGTGGACTTTTTGCAAAGCTTCTACCACCCTTCCCAGACAAGTATCCAGCGTTTCAACAGCTTTGATAGCTGCTTCTAAATTTCCTGTATGTCCTACCATATCCGCGTTCGCATAATTGCAAATGATGACATCATATTCTTTATTGAGAATGGCCTTGGTTAAGGCATCTGTCAATTCAGGGGCGCTCATCTCGGGTTTTAAATCATAAGTAGCGACTTGGGGCGAGGGGATTAAACATCTCTTTTCCAGGGGAAAAGGGGTTTCAATGCCGCCATTAAAGAAAAAAGTGACATGGGCATATTTTTCGGTTTCGGCTATTCGTAATTGACGATAAGACTGCAGAGATAAATATTCCCCTAATCCATTTTTGATAACCTGAGGCGGATAAGCAATTTCTGTGGGTAAATCTTCTGCATATTGCGTTAAACTGACAAAAGCTGTTAAAGCGACAGGCTCTCGTTTAAAAGCCGTAAAATGCGGATCAACAAAAACGCGGGTCAATTGACGCGCTCTGTCCGCTCGAAAATTCATGAATAACAGCGTATCGTTGTCTTGAATGGATACCGCTTCGCCAATTGAAGTGGGTAAGACAAACTCATCGGTTTCACCTCGTTCGTAAGCTGCTATTAACCCTTCTACAGCCGTATCGGTATGATATAAAGCGTGTTGACCGCTTATCAATTGATAGGCTTTTTCAGTTCTTTCCCAACGGTTATCCCTATCCATCGCATAATACCGGCCGGTAATACTCGCAATTTTACCGACAGAATATTTCTCTAGGGTTTGTTCTAAACACATTAGCGATTTTTCTGCACTTTTAGGGGGCGTATCGCGCCCGTCCAGAAAAGCATGAACTGCAATATTTTTTAAGCCGCATTTAGCCGCCAAGGCGATGGCGGCGAAAAGATGATCTTGGTGACTGTGTACTCCGCCGGGTGACAACAAGCCAAGAATATGCAATCGGCCTTTATTGTGTTTTGTGCGCCTCATAGCATCGATAAAGACAGGGTTTTTATCAAAAGAACCGTCAACGATAACATCGTTAATACGAGTATAATCTTGAGAAACCAAACGGCCTGCCCCGATATGTAAATGTCCTACTTCGGAATTGCCCATTTGACCTGAGGGTAACCCTACTTCCTGGCCAGATCCCTCTAACAAAACCAGCGGGTGTTTTTTCAAGAGATTATCCCAATGCGGTGTCTTGGCCAAGGTAATAGCATTGTCTTCTGCGGCTTCGCGATATCCAAAGCCATCTAAAATCATCAATACAAAGGGGGTATGCGGTTTTGACATGGGCAGAGGATACAATAAAATCAGCTGCTCTTACAAGATAATGGACAGAAGGGCGAAATTTGATAGAATACACTCTTCGCGATTTGATTTTAGGCTTTGTTGGCTGTACCTTCTCACAAAAGCCTTGTATTTATATACTCCTTTTGTTCCAGGATTTGCCGCCTCGCCTGCAACCAAATCGCCTTGAGTCTGGTTTATCTTAATAAGAAAGGCATTTGACGATGGATACTATGAATACTATTTTCCCTTTTCTTTTAAACCATTGGGTTCTCAGCATCGCTTTTATTGCAGTTTTAGCAGCGCTTTTTCTCACAACCTACTCTAACACAGCGCAAGGTGTCAATTTAGTGACAGCGGCATCGCTCGTATCTCTAATGAATGGTGAAAAAACCGTTATTCTGGATAACCGCCCTAAAGAAGCCTTTGACAGTGGGCATATCCTGGGGGCTAAACCTGTGCCGAATGAGGAAGATGAGACCAAAGCAGCAATGGTCTTAATAGATAAGCATAAAACGTTGCCGGTTGTGGTAGTTGGACAAACGGAGGCAAACGGGCTACGCTTAGCAAGTGACCTAGTAAAACAAGGTGTTAAGCCTGTTTTTTGTTTGCGAGGGGGAATGGGTGCTTGGCGTGAAGCCAACTTACCACTTTCTCAAAAATCATAGTGGCTGTTTATATTTCTACTATGCTGAAGCGGAATTCATTGATTGTTTGTGCTTCGATGCTCACATATTGACAATATATGCTGTGCTTCGATGCTCGACAATCAATGAATTCCCCTTCAGCCTAGCGAAATCTAAACAGCCACTATTGAAAGGAATTCATCATGATACGAAAAAAAGATAAGCGATCTCAGACTGATGAACACACGGAGGTTAAGTCCATGCCAAAAGTTGAAGCGCGTCCCTCAGAAGAAAACCCCAAAACCACGGCAAACGCTACAGAATTTGTGATCCAGAAAATTTATGTCAAAGATTTGTCTTACGAATCACCGGGTGCGCCGGCTATTTTCCGCGGGCAATGGAAACCGGAAGTCAAACTGGAATTAAATACCCAGCATACGCTGCTTGAACCAAACATGTATGAAGTGGTATTGCAAATTACCGCGACTATCAAGTTGGAAGACAAAACGGCTTTTTTAGTAGAATTAAAAGAAGCCGGTATTTTTACTATCGCGGGGCTTGAAGGCGATACCTTGGAACATGCTTTAGCAAGCTTTTGTCCGGGGATTATTTTTCCGTATGCGCGCGAAGTCATTTCTGATCTGGTTGTACGAGGGGGATTTCCGCAACTCAATTTAGCGCCGATTAACTTTGAAATGGTTTATCAGCAATCTAAAAAACAACAAACTGCTCAAAAGGAAACGGCAGGGTAATTGAGGTGAGTCGTCATGCGGTTAAGTGTTATCGGTGCGGGTTCCTGGGGAACGGCACTGGCATTGGTGGCAGCACGTAATCAACATCCTGTCTTATTGTATGGGCATGATCCAAATTCGGTAGCTGAATTGATTCATGCTCGGCAAAATAAACGTTATCTTCCCGGTATTCTTTTTCCTGATGAACTAAAACCCACAGCCGATTTAGCACAAGCCGTACAATCGGCTTCCGATGTATTGGTTGCCGTACCCTCTCATGTTTTTGGCGAGTGTATTCGGCAATTGATACCGTTGGTGAAATCGCATCAACGGATCTGTTGGGCAACCAAAGGGTTAGATCCCAACAGCGGTGATCTCTTGCATACCCTGGTTCATAAACACTTGCCTTCATTGGCATGCGGCGTATTATCCGGTCCAAGCTTTGCTGCTGAAGCTGCAAAGGGGCTGCCTACGGCGGTTGTTGTTGCCAGTGAAAATCCCGGGTTAATTGAAGTCATGACAACCTATTTTCACAGTCCAGTATTTCGAGTCTATGGAAATACAGATGTGATAGGGGTTGAAATCGGCGGTGCTGTTAAAAATGTATTAGCGATTGCCGCGGGATTAAGTGATGGTTTGGGGTTTGGCGCGAATGCTCGCGCTGCATTAATTACGCGAGGGTTACAAGAAATCATTCGTCTGGGTCGATCACTGGGCGCTCGATCAGATACCTTGATGGGTTTGGCCGGCATGGGAGATCTGGTGTTGACGTGTACTGATAACCAATCCCGCAACCGGCGTTTTGGAGTAGCCATAGGCCAAGGGCAAGACAGCCGGCAAGCGCAAGCTACTATTGGTCAAGTGGTTGAAGGTTTCAGTAATGCCAAAGCGGTATGTCAATTAGCCAAAGAGAAAGGGGTAGATATGCCGATTGTGGCAGAAGTCTATGCTATCTTGTATGAAAACAAATCTCCTCTAGACGCGGTCAACGCCTTGATGGCCCGTAAGCCCACTGTGGAATATTAAGTAAGCACTCCTATTTATTTGTTATTTTTAAGATATTTATTAAAAAAAAGTAATAGTTGCTCATTGACAGCAGCAGCAATATTCCAGCCATTACCTAATCCACCCAATCTCTCATCGGGACTGTTATTAGCCGCAAGAGCCGCTTTCTTTATCACTGGATGAGATATCAGTGTGGCCTGATCAGAAAAGCTCATGTGTATTGCATAGTCTTCTTGGGTTGGGTTTATTTTATTACGAAGCACATAGAGATATTTATCTTTTCTTAAAGGTTTATCTTTGGATAAATAAGGAAAATTGCCGGATTTATTCTTTAAATATATTTGAGAAGAAAATATGTCTAAAAAAGGCGCGTTAAAGTCACGCTCAAAAGCATTTTCATAAATATTATCCCAGGCCAAATCTAATGCTACTACAGCTTGAATTTTCTGCTGCTCAGCAAAATGTGCAACCGTACCTGCGCCTAAAGAATGTCCGAGAAGACCAATATTTTCAAAATCAATTGCATCTGTGATGGTTGCTGTAAGCTTTTTATTTAAAATTTGCTTATAAACGAACGATAAATCTTCGAGATTGATCATGAAAAGGTATTTGCGTTGTTCTTTAGTCTGAGGTGAATAACTATTTACGGTGATTCCCTCGGACAAGTTAAAAGGCCCATTTAAGAATTCACTATTAATCCCTACAACAATATAGCCATAACTGACCAGATTGGTCAGGATGTTTTCATAGGTTTGAGGTAAAACGCCATAACCAGACGTAAAAAAGATAATAGGGTATTTTCCTTTCGCAATTTTTGCTCCCGCCATTGAAAAACTTTTTAGATCCTTTATCTGTTCTAATTCAGTAGGGCTGGCTTTTTTAACATACTGGTTGACTATTTCTAGGAGACTCGAATTTGGTACATAGTTGGAGCTTCCAATTTCAGTGGTAGGATAATAGATACGCACCTGTATTTCATTACAATGACGTGGGTTATTTTTACTAAAACTATCTTTACTCACAACTGATTCGAATTTATTAGGACAAGCATCTGCATTAATCCAATGATAGTCCAGAAATCCCGCGTGGTAAGGTCCGGCTGGGCTAACAAGGTAACTATCTGGAGGAAATACCTGGGCAGCCACAGTGAATGAAAAAAAACAGGTGGTTAATAAACAGTACTTAAATAATTTATACATCTCTCACCACCTAAAAAATTGAAACACAACTCGAATATATATGAATATAAAAGTATCTCCTAAGAGAGTAAAATTATACTCATTAATTTATCCCACACCAGCTCTGGCGGTAAGCGGGTAAAACAAGCAGGATGTTCGGAAGAAGGTTTAGTGTAAGTACATTTTTTTTGATAGCACGGCGCGCAGGCAAAGTCAGCATGTAAATGTAATTGTTTTGCACCCGTTGCACCAATAAGCCCTGGATCAGTAGGCCCGTATAAACTGATCGAAGGTATGTTTAAAGCTGCCGTTAAATGACCAAGGCCTGTATCCACACAAACAGCTGCTTTAGCGCCTGCAATGACCGTAGCAGCTTGGGACAAAGTGAGGCGAGGTAAAACCACTACATTATCTTCCTTTTCAGCGAGCCTCTCAGCACGAGCTTTTTCAATCATATTGCCCCAGGGAAGTATGACGGATATATCACTTTGTTTTGCCCGTTTGATTAAGGTTTTCCAATAAGTTTCTGGCCACCATTTGGTTTCCCAACTCGCGTTGTGAATAAAAATAAAATAAGACTTCGGTAATGAAATGGGAGAAGGACTTAATTTTTGAAGATTGATCCCAAAATCCGGTGGTGTTTGCGGGAGTTCATAATTCAAGGCTTTAGCAAACAATTCACGAAGACGAGCTATGGCATGTTGGTTTTTATCAACATTAAAATGACGTTGATAGGCAAGGGCTGCAATCGATTCCGCAGCGCTGGCTTTATCCAAGCCTGCACGTGTCCCCCGAGCAAGGCGTGTAAGGAGAGCGCTTTTAAAATTGCTTTGTGCATCTAATACCAGATCATAGTGATCGTGACGCAGATCTCGATACAATTGTTTTAATTCTCCGCTTGCAAGGGTTTGCAGGAGATTTTTTCGCCAGCGTCGATGAGCTGTCTTGATAATACGATGTACACTGTCATGCCAGGTTGCGACATCGCTGAAAGCTTCATCGATCACCCAATCAAATTGGATCCTCTGTATTGCTTTTTGGGCATCACTTAAAGCCGGTAAAGCGTGAATGAGATCACCCATAGAAGATAATTTAACTAACAAGACTTTTTTAGTCATTCGTATCTCGCTGAAAATAAGGATTTTAATTGCTTTAGCTTCGCACTCAATCCGTGGCGTGAAAGTTGTTTATTAACCGAAGCGGAATCTACAAGATAGTTAAGTTGAATAGAACGCCGTGTTCCTACAAAAGGCTTATAACCATGCCAGCAGTTGTCAGTGACTTTAAATATAAGCATGGTGCCAGCGGTAGAAGGAATTTCAGCAGCGTAATTGTCGAGATCGCTTTCATTGTGCAAGATGCGTAAATTACCGCTTTCTTGATGCTGCCAATCCGGATTTAAATAGAGTAAAACGGTAATTAATTTTGATTTGCTGTCAGTATGAATGCGCCCGTCTTTTTCACGTGAAAAACCGCGTACCGTTAAAATGGCAGGACGGTTTGTTAAATCCATCTCAAATTTTTGCGCAATAATCTCTTTTAGAGGAAAATCCTGCATCTCTTGAACGAGTTTGGCAAAAAGGCTTCCATACTGTAATTCACTTAAAGGAAAGCTCCCGCCCTGTTGAATGGCAGGAAAGTCACGCACCAGATCAGCCATGAATTCTTCCCGCAGCGCATTTGACACTACCATGTAGGGATAAGGGTTCCCAACAACAGAGGCTTTTGCAATAGCGTCCAAGTTAAGAAGATTATCAGTGTTTTGCATAAAGTTTCCCCTGTGGAGTTTCCCCATTGATCCTTTTTTCAAAGGGGCTAAAAGGCGAGTACAGCATTATTCTAACGATCACTTGTCAAGATGACAATAAAATAAGTCTTGCTGACACGAAAATACAGGCACGCGGCGCGGGGAGCCATAGCAACGGGATGTGGCCCCCTGCCGTACAATTCTCAGGACTGCGCCTTGGAATTTCCGGGATGAGAGACTTTCATTCCTGCAGATAAGCCATCGTTAATTTGTATAAATATTCCCAAGTGAATAACCCTGTTTGATGGCCATCATCAAATACGAATTTGATCGCATAATTACCGACAGGATCGGCTGCAATGATATTAATAACGTTATCTTCAATAGCAGAATAAGGCGTGATAGTTATTAGACCATGACCCTTATTTTCTGCTGAAGGCGAATTGCAGCGAAGATAGGAAAAAGGAAGCTTGGCTGTGACATTATCACTAAAAACGATATTGACGTGACGTTCTTTTTGCAATACCTGAATGTCTGTAGGGTATATTTTGTCTGATATATTTGTCATAGAATATACCGGCTCCAATCCTCATCATCAGCCAATGCTTTTAATGCGGCATCAACATATTTTTTATCGATCATCACGGTTTCACCATCCCGATCAGCCGCGTTGAAAGACAATTCTTCTAATAATCGCTCAAGCACAGTGTGCAGACGTCTTGCGCCAATATTTTCGGTTTTTTCATTCACTTGTGCTGCGATTTCAGCAAGACGCGCAACGGCTTCTTTTTTAAATTTTAACGTTATCCCTTCAGTGGCCATCAAAGCGATATATTGTTTTGTCAGGGAAGAATCCGGTTCAGTTAATATACGAACAAAATCTTCTTTAGTAAGCGCTTTTAATTCAACTCTGATCGGTAATCTGCCTTGCAATTCAGCCACCAGATCAGAAGGTTTTGTGACGTGAAATGCCCCAGAAGCAATAAAGAGAATATGATCGGTTTTTACCATGCCGTATTTGCTTGAGACAGTACATCCTTCAACTAAAGGCAATAAATCACGCTGAACCCCTTCGCGAGAAACATCGCCGCCGCTAATATGTTCCGAACGGCGGCAGATTTTATCGATTTCGTCAATAAAGACAATTCCGTTTTGTTCTACATTTTGTAAAGCATCGAGCTTGACTTCATCATCATTAATACGTTTGGCAGCTTCTTCTTCGCTAGCCAGACGAAGCGCATCTTTTACTTTCATTTTACGTTTTTTCTTGCGCGACGATCCAATATTTTGAAGTAAATCCTGTAGTTGGCTCGTCATATCTTCCATGCCGGGAGGCGCCATGATCTCAACCCCAATCGAGGTATTGATCTCGATGTCGATCTCTTTGTCATCTAATCCTCCTTCACGCAACTGTTTACGAAACAATTGACGTGTTGAAGGTTCAGAATCTTTATGAGAAGTTTCTTTAGAAGAGGAGTCAAATCCTTTGGGCGGCGGTAATAAGGCATCTAAAATACGTTCTTCTGCAGCTTCTTCAGCAATGTGACGAATTTTTTTCATCGCCTGTTCACGTCCATGTTTGACAGCAGTTTCTACCAAATCACGAATAATGGATTCAACATCGCGTCCTACATAACCGACTTCTGTGAATTTGGTCGCTTCTACTTTGATAAAAGGAGCATTGGCGAGTTTTGCCAATCGTCTTGCAATCTCCGTTTTTCCCACACCGGTAGGCCCTATCATCAAGATATTTTTGGGCATAATTTCTTGTTTTAGTGTTTTATCTTCAACATGCATACGCCGCCAGCGGTTGCGTAAAGCAATGGCAACAGCCCGTTTTGCTTCTTCTTGTCCGATAATAAAACGGTCGAGTTCGTGAACAATCTCTTTGGGAGTCATCATGGAATGATCAGCTGCAAGTTTACTCATGTATTTCTCTATTAATAATTACGATTGAGATAGTTCTTCAATCACGAAATTATGATTGGTATAAATGCAAATATCAGCAGCAATCGCCAGCGCTTTTTCAACAATAGTGCGTGCACTTAATTTAGTATTATCCAGGAGCGCGCGTGCCGCTGAACGGGCAAATTCACCGCCTGATCCAATGGCGATTAATCCATCTTCAGGTTCTATCACATCTCCATTACCCGTGATGATGAGCGATGTTTTGCTATCAGCAACTGCTAATAAGGCTTCCAGGCGGCGCAGCATGCGATCTGTTCGCCAATCTTTGGCAAGTTCCACAGCGGCTCGCGTCAGATTTCCACGATGGGTTTCAAGTTTGCCTTCAAAACGTTCAAACAAAGTAAAAGCATCCGCTGTGCCGCCGGCAAAACCTGCAATCATTTGATTATTATAAAGACGCCGTACTTTTTTAGCATTGCCTTTCATGACAGTGTGGCCTTGTGTCACCTGGCCATCTCCGCCAATGACAACCGTATTGCCCCGGCGAACGGACAAAATAGTAGTGCCTCGATATTGTTCCACTTCATGTGCCTCATCTTGTTAATTTGAAATGAACAAGTAGCTTAAATTGGGGTGGCAAGCTTCTCTTTCAAGGGTATTTATACACTCCTTTGTTCGATGGCTTCTCGCATCGCCTGGAATCCAAACAGCAAGAGTATAATTAGACCTGTCTTAACAAGCTATTAACCTGGTTTTTTGCCAACTGGGATTGTATTTTTTGAGCGGCATCGGCAGAGGCATAAGGCCCTACCCAGACTTGATACCAGTCTTGATTACCTTCTGCTTGATAATGATGTACATTGACTTCAAAGCCGAGCAGGCTGAGTTTGGCTTTTAGCGCATCGGCATCGGCAAATTGCCTGAATGAGCCCACTTGCAATACATACTGCTTGACTGCAGGAACAGGTTTTTCTAAAGGTTTTTGAGAATTTTTTGCCAGAGCGTTCGTTTCTGCATGAGCGGGTTGTTTATTATGGTTAGCTCCCGTCTCTGAAACAGGCACTTCAATTTTAGGCAGCAATTGATAAAAATCAAAAGTAGGCTGCAGTCTAGCCGCTGCTTTGTTTTCCGGAGCTTTAACCGAAGCCAACGGTGTTGGGGTGGCGGACTGCAAACGGTGGTAATGCCAGTAGATATAAGCGCCAATACCTGCTAATACCAACAGGACAACAAGTCCGCGTAATCCGCGAGTGCGGCGTGGCAGCTTTTGACTGCGTGAAGCGGAGCGAGCTTTTGATTTTCTAGGTGCCATTTTTTTACCCCGCTACATGGAATCAGGTGCGCTCACACCCAATAAAGATAAACCGTTTTGCAAGACTACCTGTATTGCATTCACAAGGCATAATCGTGCATCGCGAAGGGTAGTCTCGTCAACTAAAAATTGTTGTGAATTATAATAGGTATGAAAAAGGCTTGCTAATTCCCGCAAGTAGTGGGGGATCCCATGGGTTTCAAAGTTTTTTGCCCCCAGGATAATAAGTTCAGGAAAACGGCCTAAAGAGTCCATCAGATCTTTTTCATTTTGAAGAGAGAGCAAATTTACATGAGCCAAGCCATTCTCAACATTATGGTGTAAGCCTTTTTCGGCAAGCTGGTGTTTAACGCTGCAAATCCGTGCATGAGCATATTGAATATAATAAACGGGATTGTCATTCGACTCTGATTTAGCAAGCGTTAAATCAAAATCCATATGCTGTTCATGTTTTCGCATGACGTAGAAAAATCGTGTTGCGTCATTGCCCACTTCATTGCGTAATTCGCGTAAAGTGACATATTCTCCACTGCGGGTTGACATGGAGACTTTTTCATCCCCTCTCCACAAGATAGCAAATTGTACCAAAGGCGCGAAAAAAGACCCATCTGTATCTTTGCCAAGCGCTGTTAAAAAAGCACGCAAACGCGGAACATAACCATGGTGATCGGCGCCAAAAACATTGATAAGTTTAGTAAAGCCTCGTTGGTATTTATCTAATTGATACGCTACATCGGATGCAAAATAGGTTGGCTGCCCATTGTCGCGAATAAGAACCCTGTCTTTGTCATCGCCAAAAGCAGTCGATTTGAACCATAATGCGCCTGCTTGTTCATAGGTATAGCCCGTTTTTTGCAAATCTTGAAGACTTTTCTCGATCTTGCCTTCATCCGCCAAACTGCGTTCTGAGAACCATTTATCAAATGTAACGCCAAATTGAGCGAGATCATCTTTAATATCATTTTGCAGCGTGTTTAATCCTGTTTGATGCAATTCGCGATAATGCTCATCGCCTAATGTGGTTTTAAGGTAGGCAATCAAGGCATCGATATAAGTGTCTTTATTCGTTTTATCAACCGAAGACAAAGCGGCCATGATATCTTCTGTCTTACGTTGAAAATGCGATCCTGTTTTAGCAAATAACGCTTTAGCAATATCTTTGACATAATCTCCCTGATAAGCATTATCGGGAAAAGGAAATGATTCACCGCAGTATTCATTATACCGGCACCACACACTGGCGGCCAAAATATCCATTTGCCGGCCTGCATCATTGACATAATATTCAGAATGTACAGAAAATCCGGACGCTTTTAAAATATTGGCAAGCGTTGCACCATAGGCAGCGCCGCGGCCGTGACCCACATGTAAGGGCCCGGTGGGATTAGCCGATACATATTCAATATGGACCCGCTCCAAGCTGCCATAAGAAGATTTACCGTACTCACCGCCTTGCGATAAAATTTGCCCAATAATTTGAGTACTTAAATCATCCCTCATATAAAAATTAATGAAACCAGGCCCTGCGATCTCGATTTTTTTAACCATTGGCAAAGGGGGCAACGCTTCGACAATGCGCTCAGCGATTTCACGCGGATTTTGCTGCAGCAATTTGGCACATAATAGAGCAATGTTACACGTCAAATCACCGAATTGTTTATCCCGGGTATGGGTTAATTGAGGGGTTATCCCCTTTGCTAGGAGATCAGTAGAAAATACTCCCGAGCGGTATAATCCCGTCAGGGTTTGAGTAAGGATGTCGAGTAATGCTGTTTTCATTGGCCACATTCTGCCATGTTGGGAAGATTTCGCAAGATTTTATCAAACTGTTTATTTATTAGTCATTTTTTAGGGCTTACCCTTTAGTTTTCCTGGATATTGCCGATAAATCCCATAGCGGCTCACGCAGCTTTGCCAGGATAAAGTGTCTAAGGTAGACACGCCTCAAAGAAGGGGATCAAGCTATGCATTTTAATGATTATTTACAACAAATGTTGGTGCGTCATGCATCTGATTTATATTTGAGCGGAGGAGCCAAACCTTCAATGCGCGTGCATGGCAAGATTGAAGCAGTGCTGGATAGCCCCATGAATGCTAATACCATTGGTCAGTTTGCCCACGATATTATGAGTGAAGCTCAGTGGCATGAGTTTCAAGTACGGCCAGAGTTAAATCTTGCCGTGACCAATAGCGATGGGAATCGTTTTCGTGTCAATATTTTTCGTCAACGCGATGAAATTGCCATGGTGATTCGCCGGATCCAGACGGATATTCCTACTTTTAAAGACTTAAGCCTGCCTGATATTTTTTGCGATTTGGCGATGATGAAGCGAGGATTAATTCTGGTAGCAGGGGCAACCAGTTCGGGCAAATCAACTACATTGGCATCGATGCTGGATTATCGCAATCATCATTCTTCCGATCATATTATTACGATTGAAGACCCCATAGAATTTATATATGAACATAAACAATCGGTAGTGAATCAACGTGAAGTGGGAATTGATACACGCGATTATGGAGATGCTTTGTGTAATGCCTTGCGTCAGTCACCTGATGTTATTCAGGTGGGTGAAATTCGATCCCGTGATATCATGGAACATGCGATTGCCTATGCTGAAACAGGACATTTATGTTTTTCAACTTTACATGCCAACAATTCGGCACAAACCTTAGACAGAATTATTAACTTTTTTACCTCTGATCGACGTCAACAATTATTGCTTGATCTTTCCCTGAATTTACGCGCCGTTATCTCGCAACGCCTCATCCCTGCTAAAGATGGAAAACGTATTCTAGCCTTGGAGTTACTTCTGGTAACACCGATCATTAGCAAATTTATTAAAACAGGCGAAATTGAAAAAATTAAAGAGGTTATGGAAAAATCGACCGAATTAGGGATGAGAACTTTTGATATGTCTCTTGTAGAATCATGCCAAGCTGGTAAAATCACGGAAGAAGAAGCGATATCTAATGCTGATTCACAAAACAATGTGCGATTGCAATTGTCAATGGCAAAAGGGGTCCAGCATACGCCGGGATCTGTTAAGCTCGCTATGGAAAAAACCAGTGCCGAGACTGATCGCAGTGAATTCTTAAATTGGGTGAAAAACAATGGCGGTGAAAAAACCGATCTTACAAAAAGCAGTTCCGCAAAGCCTCATTCTCGCCACTAACAACAGAGGTAAGCTTCTTGAATTACAAGCACCCTTATCGGCGCTCAATATCGACATTAAAACGCAGCCCGATTATGGCTTGGAGAGCGTAGATGAAACAGGCCAGACTTTTATTGAAAATGCCCTTCTAAAAGCGCGTATGGCCTCACAGAAAACAGGATTACCTGCCATAGCGGATGACTCAGGTTTATTGGTAGAAGCATTGCAGGGCGCGCCGGGGCTTTATTCAGCACGTTATGCAGGAGCACAGGCAACGGATGTCGAAAATTATGAAGCGTTGTTAAAGGCGATGAAAGATGTTTCACAAGATAAACGCCAGGCGCATTATTATTGCTGTATTGTATTTTTACAAAACGCTTGCGATCCAACACCCGTTATTTGTGAAGGGCGCTGGTATGGGCGCATCTTGCTGTCTCCTCAAGGAGAAGAAGGTTTTGGGTATGATCCTGTTTTTTTCGTGCCAGAATATCAATGCAGTGCTGCTCAATTAAAACCGAGCCAAAAAAATCGCATCAGTCATCGCGCTCAAGCGATCATGAACTTAGTAAGTTATTTTCAAGATGCTCAAAATCAATAATGCCTTGTAATATTAATTTGGTGTTCGCTGCGCGGCGCCCTCTCCCGCGCCCGCTGTAGCTCTTGCTACAGCGGGCTTGCCCTTTCCCACTAACGTGGGAGGGAGAAAGGCATACATATTTCGCTTTAAATTCCCCTCTCCCGCTTCTCGCGGGAGAGGGCCGCGCCTTTAGGCGCGGGGAGAGGGAAGCGCACAGGGCTGAATATTCATGAAAATTGATGTGACAGTCTGATAATTGCATTGAACTAAACCTTTCGTTGCAAGTCTAATAGATAAGAGCCACAGAATAAGAGATATGTTATGGCAATTAAAAACACCGATCCCACTTTTTTACAGCATCATTTTTTGATTGCAATGCCCGAGACAACGTCAGCTCCTTTTCTTGATGCGCTTATCTATATTTGTGATCATACAGAGGAAGGGGCTATGGGAGTTATCGTAAATTATCCCTTGGATCTCACTTTAAAAGATATGCTGGACAAAATGAACATTAAACCTGACTTAACCACCCGGGGTACGCAATCCATCTATTATGGCGGCCCCATTGACGCGACTCGAGGCTTTGTCTTACATCGGCCTTGCGGTCAGTGGTATGCTACGCTTTCCTTGAATAAGGCATTAAGTATTACCACTTCGCGGGATATTCTGGAAGCGATGGCATTAGATAAAGATCCGCATGAAAACATGGTTTTCTTGGGTTATTTAAGTTGGCAAAGCGGGCAATTGGAAGCAGAAATGGCAGATAATCTATGGCTTAGCACCCCAGCGGATTTATCCATATTGTTTCAAACACCTTATCAAGAACGGCGTCATGCGGCAGCGAGGCTCCTGGGGGTTAATCTGAATCAATTATCGCGAGATGCGGGACATGCATAAATGACAAACGAAGCCACAAACCAAGAGAAACAACCTTATATTGTTCTGGGTTTTGACTTTGGCATGAAACGCATTGGTACTGCGGTGGGACAAACCCTCACCCGCAGTGCAACCCCCCTTAAAACCCTGAATGCAAAAGAAGGCATACCGGATTGGAATGAAATAGCGAGCTTAATTCAAATGTGGCATCCCCATATTTTGATTGTAGGGCTGCCTTTTCATATGGATGGCAGTGAACAAGCGATTACAAAAGCTGCCAGACAATTTGGCCAAACGCTAGTAGACCGTTTTTCCTTACCGGTACATTCTATTGATGAACGCTTGAGCTCTGTAGATGCGCGCGCCCGTTTATATGCTGATGGGGGTTATCGCGGGATCAGAAAAGGGGATATAGACAGCTTTGCTGCGCAAGTGATTGTAGAGACATGGATGACCGAACATCTTTATTTATCATGATAACATAATCTACAAAAATAGATCTCATTTTAAATTTCCAATCGAAGTTGGCGGATATCTTTTTATCAGCAATTGCGCTACAATATTGTAAACTTAGATCTCTGGAATAAAATCATGTTAAAACATCCGTCTTTAATGCACTTGATAGATATTGAAAGCCTTTCAGCTGAAACAATAAACGCGTTGTTAGCTGCTGCCAATGCTATTCTCAAGGGACACGCTGTAAAAATTTCTCAAAATATTGCTGAGAATACACCGGTCGCTACGCTATTTTATGAAAACAGTACCCGCACGCGATTTTCATTTCATTTGGCTGCTTCGCGTCTTAAAATGACGTGCCTGGACTTTACCCGTGAAGGATCTTCAGCGAGCAAAGGGGAATCTTTGCAAGATACGGCAGCTACTTTAGTTGCTATGGGAGCAAAGATTCTTATTTTGCGCCATCCCGAAGCGCACTCAGCAGAGCAGCTTAAAGAAATTGTTGGCGACAAGGCAAGCATTATTAATGCAGGAGATGGAGCCCATGCGCATCCTACACAGGCATTGCTGGATATGTTAACGATTCAACACCATAAGAAAAAATTTAATGATTTACGCGTAGCTATTATCGGAGATGTATTATATTCACGGGTTGCCCGATCGCAGATCTGCGCACTGACAAAATTAGGGGTAAAAGCCATTCACGTCATTGCCCCCACGGTTTTGTTACCCCAGGATATTCACCGATGGCCGGTTGTGCTTTACGATGATATCGCGGCGGGTTTAAAAGAAGTGGATGTTATTATTTGCTTGCGCATTCAAAAAGAGCGCATGCCATCGGATTTGTTTCCCGATGTCGTAGCTTATCACGAGCAATATGGGTTAACCCAAGAGCGTTTATTATTGGCAAAACCCGATGCGATTGTGATGCATCCAGGGCCTATGAACCGGGGTGTTGAAATTGAGTCCAGCGTGGCTGACGGCAAACAATCCGTTATTTTAGAGCAAGTTCACAATGGCGTAGCCCTGCGTATGGCGGTCTTATCGGCTATTGCAGAAGAACGTTGTCAATAGTATCCCGATCTCATTAGAATAAAACCTTAGCCAGGGGCTGTAGCTCAACTGGGATGAGCATCGCGTTCGCAATGCGAAGGTTGGGGCTTCAATCCTCAGTCTCATTTTACCAAACGGTCATTTTCAACAAGGGCTTTAAGTGTTCGACTAATTTGCCTGTCACTGCCAAGTAAAGCAAGGTCTTTACGTTCCTTTAGCTTATTAGCTGAATATCAGATGCAGATGCCCTATCATATTCTGCAGTATATTCTCGATGGTTCAAACAAGGAAACGAGGCCAAAGCGCACTCTCTTAAATAACGTGC
The DNA here is from genome assembly GCA_021156325.1 of Gammaproteobacteria bacterium. Lineage (GTDB taxonomy): Bacteria > Pseudomonadota > Gammaproteobacteria > JAJFKG01 > JAJFKG01 > JAJNDI01. The sequence goes on along the minus strand of JAJNDI010000022.1, from coordinate 2,134 downwards.
TGAGTTTGCTATGTTATCGCTTATTGAGGGTTGCTCTACGCGTTCTAATAAATGACTTTCTTCATCTTCTATCTTTACATCATGGTTTTTTTCATCTGTCAAACTTTCGATCTTATTCCACCAGCGCGGCATCAACATGCATGCTGTCGTCATAGTCCCTAACGTATATCCAGCACCAACTCCATAAATGCCCAGTACTTTACCTAATAATGCTGCTGAACCAATTCCCATCAACATGCCGATAGTGGTAATCACATTGGGAACAAATAGATCTCCTAAAGCGCGTAACTCTTGCAGCATGGTAAAACGAGGAAATTCAAAAATAATTCCTGCCGACATAATAGGCACTAATATTCTCAATATATGTGAAACTTCCTCTGAAGCGCCACCCGATATTATTTCTAATGCTTTAGGATACAAGGCAAAAAATACAGGCAATGGTATAAGATAAATGAGACCCGTTAACAATCCATATTTTGCTGTGTGTTGTGCATTGGTTAATTCCTTTGCTCCTAGTGCCCTACTCAGTTCCTGGCTGCAGCTCATTGCAAACGCAACCACCATAATGGACTCAAAATAAATAAACTGCAGACAATAAGCCATTGCTGATTGCGACTCGGTACCTTCTAATCCACTCAAAATACTTACTGAAAGAGGTAATGCTAATTCAATAACCATTGTAAAGCTAATGGTTCCACCCAGTTTAAGCATTTGTATTAATATATCGACATGTTCTCGTATTTTTTCAGACGAAAATGTAAAAAAATTAAATCCCCGAAATGCTTGGCCAAATTTAACAAAAAGCCCATAGCACAACATCGTTAAATAAGACTCAATAACAAACCCTAATGCCACACCTCGTTGAGCCAGCTTAGGCGCCCCCAGCAGACCAAAACCCAATATTGCCGATAAAGCAGTACCAATAGACAAATTGACAAGCCCTATCCACATAGCAGGTCTTGATTGAGCAAAGCCAAACATCACTTGTTCAATGGCCGCTCTTACCATAACCCCTGGAATAGCGAATGCATAAGTCTCTAAAAATGCTGCTGCTGACTCCACTACATGTTCATCTTGATGAAAAAGGGTTAATATTGGCTGCGAACAATATAAAGCTATAAAAGCGGGTATGGTTACACCCGCCGCAATGAATAATCCATTTACATTAATACTTTCAATAGAAGCTTTTAGCCGGTTTTTTTCTTCTGTTTTATCCATTGGAATACCATCAAACTCATCACTATTGTCTTCTTTATTCCATTGCCCTAACATTCCGCTTAAGATAATCGCTTCGCTAAATAATACCGATGCAAGAAGAATGACTATCGTATTCATGTAGGTAGAGTCCAAGGTAGCAGCTGCACTGTCATATTCAGACTGGCCATCCGATTGATCATCTGATTGGCTTAATAGTTGCAAAAAAAGTATAGATAAAGATACTTCAAAACTAAAGGTAAATGAAAGTCCCATAGGGAGAGCAAGTCTGGATATTTGTTTAAAAGTGCTGAAAAATGAAATTGCCGTTGAGTCTTTAAAAATATCAGATTGAAGCTGTGCTAATTCTTCCCTTGTAACTAAATTAGGGGGAGAATCATCATCTACATCTGAGCCGCCAATCACATTTTCTAATTGTACAAGTGGATCATCATTGAAACTATGATAGTTGCCTTGATTCTTTCCCAGAAGCTGATTTTCTTTTCCCATAAAAAACTCCTTATAAAAGCAGGGCTAGTCTGGCCTCACAAAAACAGATACTTCGCTGAGGGGCTAATTGCTTTTCAAAATAGATTCATTCGTTTTTACATCCCGCATAAATCTTACTCTCTGAGTGAGGCGTCTGCAAACTCAGGACTGGCTCAGGACTCCAGGAAAATCAAAATCATGAAAACAAAATGGAAACCAGAAAAAAGTAGGGTGGCTTCCCCTCTTCGAAGAACATCCTGCTGAATAAACACAAATTCTGCTGAAGCCAGTGGTGAAAGGAATAATGAGAGGGACAGCAATGGATAAAGTGTCTGCCTTCTCATGATAGCCGCTCTTCTCTTTCGGTTAAAAAATAGCAGGGAGTGATATTTTAATTTTGCTGTAGTGTAGATAGGCTGCATTTTTATACAATCTATGTTAAGATACCCTG
>JAJNDI010000048.1 GCA_021156325.1 Gammaproteobacteria bacterium | reverse complement strand
GTCAAAACCGTTTGCATCAACAATTTGGGTAAAGCAAAATTCATCTGTATTGCCGCATTGTTAACAGCTTGAACTAACCCTAAGAGGGGTTTGTCAGCGGGTGCTTTTGCAAACGCTACCGAAAAAGCGCCATCTAAATCTCCTTGTGGCGTGCCCAGATGAAATTGCTTTATCGAAAATTGAGCCCCTTCTTTCAATAATTGCGTGACTGCTAAAAAGAATTGCTGCTGCACTAAAAAGACTTGCTTGCTACTGTCAATATAGGCTGCTTCTATTGCACTGCTTTGTGCATCACTTGATTGTCCACGTTTAGCAATTAACGCATTCATTTCCGAAAGAGCCGCATTCAACTGCTGCGATAATTGCAAGATCGCTTGCACAGCAGACAGATCAAGATGATCGGCGCTCGCTTCTATGATTAATCCACGATAGGTGTCTTCATCACCGCGCTTAACATTATCGATATGAATATTGGTTTTTGTATTCAAAAACCGATCATTTAACTCGGTATCATAGGAAAGATGGATAGCATCAAAACGTAAAGGCAATTGTTTGGCACCCTGCATTTGCAATAAGGGGATATTCATATCTACGTTGCCTATCCACACTTTATCATTGACTTTGTGCTGCTCAACTTTTAAAACAGTGGGTTGTTCAAATCGTGCTTCCAGCGTAGGAGATTGCAGTACAACACCTTGATTGTTTTGTTCAAAGCGAACACGGCTCACATCGGCATTTGTCCACCACTGTGTGACAGCGCCCTGAACACTGAGTTTTAAGCCTTGCGCGGGATCACTAAACACGAACGGTAACCATTGCAGAACAAGATGCATTCCGCCTAAAAAATTGAACTTGAGGCCTATCAAGCCCAGATCACTTCTATTTATCCACTGTGCTGTGAGGGGAACGCTGTCTTTGTTTAATTGTAATAAGCCGCTGACATACGCCAACCCAAAGTCTAAAGGAAACCCTTGCGCAGAGCTTTTCTGCCATAAAATAGGACCATGCACAATTTCTGTATTGACGGTCACCGCTAAAGGAGTTGAAGAAACCGTTGCGGGAGCAGCTTTGATGGGATGTAAGCCAAGCTGTATTGTAGCGGTTGACGTAAACCAATGACGTTGATAATCTGTGATACGCACCACCAGCATAGGGTTACGGGCTTGTAATTTACCGACAGCTGTTGTGAGCTTGTTCTTGGCATAAAACCCAATGCACAAAGGCGATAAGACCATCAGAATAAAAAGCAAAATCAGACTAGAGCCTATCCAAGCGAACTTGTGCATAAAAAATCCTCTTGTTTCAGTGGGTTAGTCTTAAGTGTAACGAAGACTGGGCTAAAAAAACAGCCTTGTAAGCAGATTGATAGCAGCTGCTTACAAAGCCTTTTCATTTCTGTGAACATTCTTGCTCGCTAACGCTCGCACCCTCTCACGCGGCTTGCCCTTCCCACAAGTGGGAGAGGGGGAAAACCAGCAAATTTCGCTGTTAAATCTCCTCTCACAAGTGTACTAAAGCTATCTCATTTCTTTTTAGCAGATCTGGTTGGCTTTCTCCCCGCGAAGGGATTTTCACTGTTTCGAAATTGAAAACGAATAGGTGTGCCAATCAGTTTTAAGTGCTTGCGAAAGAAGTTGGCTAAATAAGTCTGATAACTGCCGGGTAAATGTTGCGTTTGTGTACCGTGAATGACAATAATAGGCGGGTTATGCCCTCCCATATGCGCATAGCGCAATTTAATGCGATGAACTTTCACAATCGGCGGTTGATGCTGCGTTACGGCTTCTTTCAATAAAGCACTTAATTTATGGGTGGGTACCGATTTCATGGCTGATCGATAGGCATCTTTAGCAAACGCCAATAAATCTCCTACACCAGTGCCATGTAATGCAGAAATAAGATGAATTTTAGCGTAACTGACAAACGGCAAACGCCTGTCGATTTCCTGATGGATAAGGCGGCGCTGATCGGAAGTCAATCCATCCCATTTATTAACGGCAATTACTAATGCTCGTCCGCTTTCTAAAATAAAGCCTAATAATCGGAGATCTTGTTCGGTAATATTTTCGGTAGCATCGAGCACACAAATAACGACATTGGCATCTTCAATAGCCTGCAGCGTTTTAATAATTGAAAATTTTTCGACAGTTTCGGTAACGCGATGGCGCTGCCTGACCCCTGCTGTATCAATCAACGTAAAAGCATCATTGCGATATTGACAGGGGATATAAATACTGTCTCGCGTTGTACCCGGGCTATTCAAGACAACCACTCTTTCTTCGCCCAAGAGGCGATTCACCAAGGTAGATTTACCCACATTCGGCCGGCCAACGATCGCTATTTTAATGGATTTTTCGGTGTCACCATCCGGTATTTCTTCCGACACCGCTTCTTGAAAGGGCAATTGCGCCCCCAATTGTGTGATTAATGTTTTGATGCCGCGATGATGCGAAGCAGCAATGGGGAGGAGATCAGAAAATCCCAGCCGATAAAAATCAGACATCGCTGTTGTTTCATCGAGTCCATCGATTTTATTCACTACACACAAGACGGGTTTTTTCAATTTTCGAAGATGCTGCGCCAAGGTCAAATCAGCGCTGAGGAGCCCCGCACGAGCATCAGTAATAAAGAGGATCAGATCAGCTTCTTCCAGAGCAAGTTTGGCTTGATGTGCCATAGGATTATCGGTTTGAAATGGATTTTCTTCAATCCCGCCCGTATCGATAAGAATATAGCGTTTATCATCGATAAAGCTTTCGCCATAGATCCTGTCACGCGTTAAGCCCGGGAAATCTGCCACTAATGCTTGACGAGATTGAGTGAGACAATTAAATAGTGTCGATTTGCCGACATTAGGCCGGCCGACGAGTGCAACAACGGGCAACATGATTAAATACCTTTAAAGGGGACGAATAGTATAAGCGGTTAATTCGCCAGAAACCGTGAGAATATAAACGGTATTACCCCGTACAATCGGCGCCGTCTTGATAACCGTAGAACCATTATCCACACGCGCTGCAAATTCACCGGACCGTTTTTCTAACCAATGAACCGTCCCTTCTGCATCGGCAACGACAATATAATTTCCCATCATTGCTGGAGCCGTTAAACCGCGTGCTTGCAATTTCTGTTGACGCCACAGAATAGTACCGCTTTGCTTATCAAACGCTAATACATTTCCCTCTGCATCAGTGACATACACACCCGTCTCATCTACCGCCAAACCGGTATAGGAAGATAAACTGTGCTGCCATAAGGCTTGCCCATCGCTTAATGATAAAGCGGCAATATTACCTTGGTAATTCACGACATAAACCCGGTTGTCGTTGATAACCGGTTTTGCATCGATATCGACTAATTGCTGCAATGCTGTTGCCCCTTCGGGTAAACTTAAGACATGCTGCCACTGTAACTGGCCCGATTGCCGGCCAAAACCAAAAACCTTACCATCAGCAAAACCGATAACGACTATGCCATTCTCGACAGCCGGCGCACTATCGCCGCGCAAAACCAAGGCAGGCGACGGATTGGCATACGTCCACATTAGTTTACCACTTGCTGTTTCAAAAGCGCTGACATGACCATCGACACTTTTGACGATGGCTGTACCGTTACTCACAGCGGGCGGGGCCAGTACTTCGTTTTCCGCATCGGCATGCCATAAGAATTTACCATTGTCAGCAGCGTATGCCCTCACCTGTCCATCATGACCTGCCACGACAACCACACTATCACCCGCTCCCGGGCCGCCGGTAATGTTCAGACCGGTGTCTTGGCTCCACAGCGTTTTACCTGCAGCATCGAAAGCCCTCAACTGCCCTTTTGCACTGCTGACGAATAAATAATTTTTATCGGCAGCAATCGGTAAGACTAAATCATTTTCTTCAAAGCCGCTTCCGGCATCATGAGACCACAAGCGAGTAACTGTGTTGCTCGCTTGAAAGTCGGTTAAAGGGGTAGGCTGCCTGCTATTATCTTCCGACATGCCAAATAAAGAGGAGCATCCGCTTAGAACAATACTTAAGCTTAATAATAATAGGACTCTTGAGATTATCATTGTGTTGCCTTCGGTAATTGTTGTTGTTTCAATTGATACAGTAATCTCAGATCAGTATCTTTTGTCATGTCTTTCAAGGCTTGTTGGTAATGTTGATCGGCTAAGGCTATATTGCCTTGCGCACGTGCAATATCTCCTTCTAATCCGTGAACTTCAGCACTATAAGATTTATCTTCTATTTTTTGCAATGTTTTTTGAGCCGCCTGATAGTCGTGTAAAGCAAGCTGAATCCGTGCTAAACGAAGGCGCGCTAATTGGCGCATAAAAGTATGACGACCGTCATCGATAACCCATTGCAAGCGCTCTTTGGCATTATCCAGTTGATTTTGATCGACAGCAACTCCTGCCATAATCAACGCTCCCATTTGTGCATACAACGTGCGCGGATAGGTATTCAAGAGATAATTACCTTGCCCTTCAAAAGCGGCGTTGTCATTTTTATCTTTGCTGACCAGGAGATGATCAAACAAAATCGAGGCTTCTGCTTCAAGACGCACTTGCCGGCCTTGCCAATAACGCCAGCCTCCTATGATGAGAAAAACCACCATAAGGCCCAAGAATACCATTTTGCCATAGCGCTTCCACCATTGGCGAAGCTGGGCTAACTGTTCTGCTTCTGTTGTATACAATCTGATAAACTCCGTCTGGATGTTAAGAATGGCAGGATTATAAACGATTACCGCGATAAAATGCTATGCTTAGAGACTAAACCTAATGCCTTTTCGACCACAGAACACACTATTTCCTGGGGATGAGCTGTCTGGGGAGCATCCTGCTCGCGCAAGAATTTTAATAAAAAAGTATTCTCTTGCGCTTCAGTGTCACCGATCACAAGAGCAATAGCAGCGGTACTTTTATCAGCACGTTTGAATTGGCTTTTAAAGCCTGCATCTGTGCAATCGGTAATAACTGTGATTTCAGGCAAATGTTGTCGTAATTGTTGCGCTAGGATAAGACTGTGCATAACGCCGCGACCCGTAGCAACGAGATATACGGCAGGTTTAGTATCCGCTGCAGGTTTCTGAGCAGCTTTTTCTTTCAACAATTCAACAACCCGTTCAAGGCCCATCGCAAATCCTACTGCCGGGGTATCATTTCCGCCTAAATAAGCCACTAACCCATTATAACGCCCGCCGGCAGAGAGTGTTCCTTGCGCGCCTAATGCCGTGGTTACAAATTCAAATACCGTGTCACAATAATAATCCAAACCGCGTACTAATCGTGTATTGATTGTATAAGGAATCGATAATTTGTCCAAAGTGTGGCGTAAATTAAGAAAATGATCTTGAGATTCCTTATCTAAAAAATCATGCAATGACGGCGCTTTTTCAATCAACGATTGCATAGCTGGATTTTTAGAATCTAAAATTCGAAGTGGATTGGTTTCCAGCCTGCGCTGGCTGTCTTCATCCAAATCTGCTTGATGTTGTTTTAAATAAGTTACCAATGCTTCTCGATACTGGGTTCGCGACTGAAGGCTTCCCAAGGTATTGATCTGGAGCTCAATCAAATCACTTAATCCTAATTGCTGCCAAATAGAATGATTCATAGCAATCAATTCAGCATCCATAACAGCGTTATTGACTCCAAAAACTTCTACGCCAAATTGATGGAATTGCCGGGTACGCCCCCGTTGGGGACGTTCATGACGAAACATAGGACCCATGTACCACAATCGTTGAATTTGATTGTATAGCAAGCCGTGTTCAATACCGGCTCTGACACACCCCGCTGTCCCTTCAGGCCGTAAACTTAAACTGTCTTCATTTCTCGCAATAAAGGTAAACATTTCTTTTTCGACAATATCAGTGTGATGCCCTACCGATCTCGCAAACAATTCTGTTTTTTCCAGAATAGGTAAACGAATTTCGCCGTAACCGTAAAGCGAAGCCATATGCCGTAATAAAGCTTCCAAGCGCGCCCATTCAGGGATTTCATCGGGCAGAATATCATTCATACCCCGCACGGCTTGGATAGAGCTGTGACTTTGTTGCCGGCTTATCTCAGTACTCATTATTGTTTTTTGTCTGCCGTTAGT
>JAJNDI010000059.1 GCA_021156325.1 Gammaproteobacteria bacterium | reverse complement strand
GCCAGTGAAACGCATATTAGTTCTGCTTTGTTAAATTTAACACAAGCTCTATACCTGCACCACGGTATTAGGCCTTGGCTACTCATTGATGAATACGATACACCTATACAATCCAGTTATGTTTATAATTATTATGAGCCCATGATCAATGTGATGCGTGGTCTTTTTGGTTCTGTTTTAAAAACAAATCCCTATCTTGATCGAGCAGTCATTACAGGTATTTTGCGCGTAGCTAAAGAAAGTTTATTTTCAGGTGTGAATAATTTGGAAATCTATTCATTGCTGCGTTACGAATACGGAAAACATTTTGGTTTTACGGAAGAAGAAGTAGACCAATTACTCACAAAAGCAGGCCTAGAAGAAAGTCAAAAAGAAATTAAGGATTGGTATAATGGCTATCAAGTCGGTAATACGGTCGTTTATAATCCTTGGTCAGTCGCTAATTGTATTAAGCGTAAAGGGGAGTTGCAGCCTTATTGGGTCAATACCAGCGATAATCAACTGATTCGCCGTATTTTAGTGCAGTCAGGGGGGACATTTAAGGAACAGTTTGAATTGTTATTGCAAGATAAGCCTGTTGAACAACTGATTGATGACAATACGGTGTTTGGTGATTTAGCCTTGAATGAATCAGCTGCATGGAGTTTGTTATTAATGTCGGGTTATTTAAAAGTGATTTCCCAGCAACAAACAGACGATGGGCTACGCTGTACATTGGCCATTCCTAATAAAGAAGTCAAAAACCTCTATCAGCAAATTATTAAACAATGGCTTTCAAACGGGCATGGGATTGCTTGGTATAATCAATTTCTTGACCATTTATTGACGGGTAAGATAGAGCTATTTGAACAAGCACTGAAAGGAGTCATGGAGCAGATTGTTAGTAGCCACGATACAGGCCGCAATCCAGAAACCTTTTACCATGGTCTCATGATAGGCCTCACAGCGAGTTTACATCGCAGCGCAAATTATGAAATTCAATCCAACAGAGAAAGCGGTTACGGGCGGTATGATTATCTCATTTTTTCCCGTGACAAGAGCAAGCCAACGCTCTTGTTGGAATTTAAGAAAGTGGAGCTTGTGAAAGAGGCTGATCAATTAGAGAGAAAGCTCGTACAAGCAGCCCAAGAAGCCCTGGATCAAATGGATCAAAAAGGTTATTTAGCGGAGGCAAAAAAACGTGGTAGTACCCACATCTTGAAGATAGGGCTGGAACACACTGGAAAAGTGCTTGATCCAGACAAAGGGGCAAGAAAAACACCTTAAAAAGCGTTTAGGAATTACCACTTTTAGGCCGTTTTTTGATGAAATTGTCAGTAAAACCGCTTACCAGCAATATATTTTTTATTCGCCGAAGGACAGCCGCTGGGAACTTCTTGGCACATATTCTTGCTTTTCGGAATTTACACGTACTTCGTCTGTCATTTCAGAAGTCTCCAATCGTTCCAAATGGGGAGGACTAGGATGGCTGTCAAAAGTAGATCTTTTATTATTTTGATCTATTTTACTATTCAAAGCCACTAAAATAGCTTTTTGGTTGGCTGCCATAGCAGACTTCATTCGGTTTTCATAGCCTTGTATTTCACGACTATGCTGCTGCGATATTTTTAATGCCGTTTCATTAAGTTGATACGTGAAATGTTGAGTAGTAGCAATGCTAATTACAAGAGCTATCCCTGTACAACTCACAAAAGTCAATACAGCGCTGTTAGAAGTTGTTCCGAATCCAAGTGGGGAGGCAGCCAAAGCAATTATTAACACACCCAATAAAATGATTGTTAGCGTAAAAAGCTTATTTTTTTGAACAAAATCCTTTAAAGCGATCCAATTTTTTTTAAGGTAATTATTATAATTTGTTAAAGAAGAACCTCCTACTATCTTATCTGATAAAAGCAAAGCAGGCGCAACAAGCGGCCAAAGAATAGTCCCAAGGATTGTCCCTAAAAGATCCTGGGTCAGCCTAGCCATTCTATATAATTCTTTAAATAACATCATTTTTTAATCCAAAAATCCATAATACATTCAAATGTTACATTGTCTTTATCAGCAATAGCCTTCTATTAACAAATATCATTTTACAAATATTGACCTATATTTTCAAGGGGGCTTCTAATATATGGAGTAATTTAGCGAGCGCCAATAAATTCCTGCTCTAAAGGAAGGAGAGAGCGCACTAAAACATATAAAAATTTTGCGCACTCTCTATCAAATAACTCTTTTTTACTTAATGCACTTTCCTCTTATGAAGAATAATGAATTATCATTATTTACTTAATTTGACAGCCTCCGCAAAGACAGCGATATTATCTTCGATATCCTAATTAGTTAGATCAAGAAAAGCTCCTTTCTCTTCTTACCTCCGCAATCCTTCTTTTTGCTCTTCTGCTTCTGGCTCCCTTTCGGCTACTGAGCGTCTTCCTGTATTGTCTTGGAAATCAGGTTGTCTATTAGCTGAAGATATTGCAGCGATGGCAGCTAATAAAATCGCCTGATTTTTTGCCATCTCAGATCTAAGTCGAGCTTCAGAGTTCCTTATTTCTTGAGTATGATGCCGTTCTATTTCTACAGCTGTTTTACTGAGTTGATACCCGATCACACCACCCAGCGTACCCCCTACCGTGCCTCCTACCCCAGCGGAAATCGCAACTACACTCGTAATAGGCGCTGTGACGACAGCAGTCGCCTTTAAAGCTAAACCGATGGTAAGACTAGAACTACCCCCCGTAACCGTTCCAAGTGCTGCTCCACCAGCAGTTCTTTTAAGAATATAATTTTTTTCCCCCTTACGAAGGGCGGAATATTTAACAGGTTTCGGCATAGAAACAGCAACTACATCACCCTCGTAGGGTGGTGGTTGATCTTGAACGTCATCATGTAACTCAGCC
>JAJNDI010000047.1 GCA_021156325.1 Gammaproteobacteria bacterium | reverse complement strand
AACGCAAATTTGCGTGATAAGTTTTTGATTTTGCTGGAGCTGGCGATCCGATTTGAACGGACGACCGGCTGATTACAAATACTTGATGCGGTAATTACTTTTTAATCTGTTTCTTTCTATCCCTTTGTATTTGCTGCTTTTTACGCAACTTTGATTTGCCTAAAACTTCTACAATTACCCCTTAAAATCGTTAGTTTTCTTGGCACGATTACACCAGAATTACACCAAGAAAAGATAAGAAAATTTGAGAATTTTTAAAAGTCCCAATTTTTGTTTAGCCGTTTTTGCTGTAATTAAAAAACTGCGCTAGACACTATCTTACTACTCAATATCTGCTTGGACTTAGGTGAGAAGTGGGTTTTGCAGGGATTAATGCTTCTAATTGTGATCTAAGTTGCTGTACCTCAGCTTTTAGTGCTTGATTTTCTCGCGTCAAGGCAGCATTGCACTGTTCTAACGTATCAAACCGTTTAAACATTCCCATTCTTTCTAACGCTGGTGTGAGTTTCGCTGGTGTCAATTTGAGAGACTCAATACAATCAGCATTTGCTGGCTTCTGTGCTTCCCACGCAACGGCTTCTGGTTTAAGTCCCGCATGATTGCGTTGCTTTAAATTACCGCCTGCTTGTGCTAGTACTTCCAGCATTTCCGGTAAGCCGAGGCCTGCTGTCGTATGCGCCAAGGTATTACCTTTATCATCAATGGCTTCATTAATATTTGCTATCAGAGGTAGAAAGAGTTTAAAGAGTGATAATTCCTTCTTTTCTACAGCAAGCAATGCCCAACTGAGTGGGATCAGATTCACATCTAACATCAGTTGAAACTGTGCGAGATAATCGCGCAATTGAGGCAGCATATCCGCCTTATCGCAAGCTTTCGCCAGGGAGATGAGCCAGGTTTGGATGCTTTGTTCTGCAACTAATCGTTTCCAATCGTTTGCCTTTAGTAGTGAGAATACGATGGGTAAGTAGGCACGGATTATTTCTCCACTCTGCGCACAAATAGATAGCAATAACGTAGGATCGTTGCTGCTTAGAGGCTTATACAATAAGCGAGGTTCGCTCTTGAGTAATTCTTGGAAACGTTGGACATCTATCTTAACCTTACCACAAGTTAGTTGATACAAGGCATTGCGTTGGTTTTCTGGTAAATAAACGTCTTCCCAGTGGGAGGGGTTTTCCTCCAAAAATTCCCTAATCGTAGAACGCATCGCATAATTGGGGAAGACCATTGGGCCAGGTAGCGGAAGATTAGTCATTGGACTTAAAACCTGGCTCGTATGACTGGAAGAAGATGAAGAGGCCGATTTGTCCATTACCGCCTGTATATACTGCTCAATAGCTTCCCGTTCGTAGGTATGCCCATCCATAGCACAAACAGGATCTACCATGATTTCACAGGTGATTGGGCAATAGTAGTTTTTTGGTGCTTCGCCTAACTTCCCTTTATCATCAGCAACAAATGGTGGCCAAGGCTCAGCAAATAGCTGAGTTTTTGCACTTAGACGTTGCCGCTCTTGTTCTGTTCTTATTCGTTCAGCTTCTTCATCGGCATCAAGCTGGATAAGGAAGAGATGCTTGGGATTAGCCTTTTTTAATTGAGTGATTTCTTGTTGGTAAAGCGCTGGATTTTCACGCTGGATACGCCGTAAATAATTTACATCTTTTTCTTCCATCCACTGACGAATGGCGGGACAGTGCGTATCGGTGAATTTATAAAGATACAACTGATAACCGTCATTACCTCTCTCGAAAACAGGTTCACAAGAGAAGCCAGCGAGTACCGTCCCGCTCGATTTATGTCTAATGAGATAGCAATCTTGGTTGGCTTCTTTTCCGTCAGGATTTCCTTTTTGCGTGTCTCCTTCAACAGTAAAAGCATCATTGAACTCTGAAGAAGTGGTTATATCTTCTAATCCATAACTTGGAAACGAATTTTTGGGATTATCTTGGTGCCAACCGTTTTCTCTATTTTGTCGGTAGTTTTTGAGCGCCTTCTGCGCGCCAGCACCAAGCGCTGGCCAGGTCCAACCACCATGCCTATAATACACATCATGGGTGATTTCATAGGGACGCGGCGACCCGGAATTGTGAGTTTTCATGTAGAAATCCTTAAACCGGGTAGCTCCCCCGGCTGAGTCAAATTGTTACAATACCCAATTGTCTTAGGCTATTAGTCGCTAATTTTTCCTCAAAAGCAATGAGACCGCGTCCAGACCACACATATGCATTGTGGCACTCACTTGGTTCATCTTTCTTGAGGGTTTGCGACACCTCAAAATAATACCCTAAAAAGTGAAAGAGAGTTTCCTTATCTTCGTTTGTTGCATGGATGTCTTCACTAGCAAATCCCGCAACACTTTAAAGAGGCGCTTTTTAGCTTTCCTATATTGATGCTCATTTTGAAGGAGAATGATACCATCATCAACGTAACGCCGATAAAATAATCCATGAATTGAAAAGCCAAATCGATAGGGGCTAGATAAAAGTTCCAAAAAAGGGTGATAATTCCCTTCTCAGCGGAATATCTTTTTTGGTACGTACCCATAACCCCTATCATTGATCGCATGGTACACGATGGTATTCAGATAATTCAATACCCCTGTCTTGAAAATGGGAGTGTAATTGTTTGAATAAAATAGCGCGGTCTATATTAGTGTAAAATGATTTGACATCGATACGCAATGCATACTTAAAATTGTCTGAAATCAATGCACACTGTGTTTCTTTGGGACTGGCTTAATCGTAGAAGACCTTTTGATACTGATGCAGGTTTTGGCGATAAGATGTTTGAATGTGTTAACTAAAATCAATGACAATGATAAGCTCGAATGCCAAAAGTTTCTAGTCAAACGAAACAAGCAAGAGCTTATAGGAAATTACCAAAGAAACAGGAAATTGATATTTTAAAGGTAAAGACAGTGAAGATTTTGTAACTGTATCTTATGGTGGTATTTTGGTCAGGGACATTACATTTTTTGACCTGTTACTGCTTCTTGACAAATGTGGTGCGCAAAAACTACAATAAAATTGCTAGTATGGAAAAGTCTGTATAGTATACCCCAAGATCAGAAAGTACAAAAAAATAAAAAAGCCCAACCTCTGTTTATCTATTAAAATTTGTTATCTCCATTTACCTAGCGCTTAGTGGAGCTTTGTTGAGCATTCAAGATCAATGCCCGAACACTTCTTGAAACAGTATCTTATAACCATTTGATAACCTAGCTTAAAAATCGTTCCGCTTTTTTTGTGCGTAGGGATGGAACAGCGAGACACTTGCCCAAGTTTCCCATTTATATTCTAAGCTGTTTGTTTAGGCTGAGTGGCCTTATATCGTTGTTGCAGAGTATCCATTGCCATGCGGATATGGTCGCCATTTTGGTGGCTATAACGTACTACCATTTGCATGGTTTTGTGGCCTGAGATACGTTGTACAGTCGGTAAATCAATGCCAGCCTGTACCAAATGGGTAATAGCAGTATGTCTTAAAGTGTGGCGCACTACTTCTTTGGGATCGAGCCCGGCTGCTTTGACCACACGGCGGAATGATTTTTTAATCTCTACCCGATGCCCACTTTGGGAATGTTTAGAAGGGAATAACCATATTTGTTGTAATGGTTTGGTTTTCAAATAACCTGCAAGATAATCTGCCAGATCGGGAGTAATAGGCTGCTGCCTTGCGCCTGCTTTCGCACGAGGAATATAAATCCAACGCTGTTCTATATTAATATCTTCGAGACGGATAGACAAAATTTCAGATAAGCGCATAGAAGTGGCCAAACCGATAATACAAAATAAATAAATATCGGGGCAGCTATCTGCTTTTGCAGCCTCTAACAATTTGAGGATTTGTTCTTGTGACAAATAAACAAGACGTGTAGGTTCTTCTTGGAATTTTTTAACACGAAAAGGTTTATTGTCAACCCAGCCCCAATCAATAGCTTTAGTGTATAAATGGGATAAAACAGCTAATTCACGATTAATAGAGGCTTTCTTTATATTACCAGTAGCTAGACGATGTGCTTTGTAACGCTCCACGTCTGCTGTTTGAATATCTGTTAATGGACAATCTTTAAAGAAAGGTTCAAGATGCAATTCTATTTGTCGTTTTTTTGCTTCTATATCTTTTCCGTTTTCTTGATATAGGCGTTCTAAATAAGATTTAGCTGCATCACTAAACCCCATAAAAATCTTTTTACCTTTTGGCAATTTTAATCTTCTTTCACGAGCTTGGGTGCGTAGGGTTGTAATGACATCTTGGGCTTGTTGGATGGTCACGCCATTAGATTCTTTACCCAGCGCACGATGAATACGTTTGCCGTCCACCATGATATTGATTGAAAAATTGCCGTCGTTATTGGGCAGTTTGGTATAGCAAATCCCATGCTCGTTTAAACTTTCCCCTGCTGCCAAGTTGCGCATGGCTGTTCGTTTTAGCCGTTGAAACTTAAGAGCCATTTTTTACTCCTTTTGTCAGATAGCAGGACGATTTTAAACAGCTTTTCTTAAGTTGTCCATGTTGTTTTAGGAGCTTCATTTTTGATCGATCAGATCGGTTTTTGTGCTTTAAAGAGCATTATTTTTATGTAAATCGGATGCCATAGAACCGCACGGAACAGCGTGGAACAAGAAAGAAAATGGAAACAAAAAACACTGAAAATATAGTGTTATTTCTATATTTTTCTATTTTATTCTAATTGTAGTTTTTGTATTTACAAAGAGTTTTTTTAGCAGTATTCTTTTTTAATATAAACTGTTTTTTGTGATTTTTTAAGATTCTTTTTTGATCATAAATAAGTTTGTTTTTTAGGTGCTTGTAGACGGTTTGCTTTTTATATCGAGACTGATCAACAAGCTAATTTAATTTTTTACCCCAGGAGTCTCATTATGGAAAATAAACCCGTTAAACCTATTCAATCAGTGTTAGTTGATATGTTCCCCGATGGCCGTTTTAATGTAGAAAACGCCGCCCGTTACCTTGGCCTCTCCCCCAAGACCTTAGCTACCCTGCGAGTCAATGGGCAAGGGCCTCGCTTCATTAAGCGCGGTCGTATTTTTTATTATCTCGATGACCTGGATGCCTGGCTCAATGCCCACGGGCGTTTATGCTCAACAGGACAGGCGAGAGCTAAGCAATCCTCCGATAAGCGTCCTGCTTAGCGTTTAGGAAACCTACCTATGACAAAACCCATGGAACAAGTAAAGCCACAGGGAAAGTCTTCTAATGCACTTTGGGATGACTCACCGGTGACGATGTTTGATGAGTTAATGGCATTGCCTAACACGCCGACAGTGAATGTGCTTTCCCCGTGGCTGCCCGAAGAAGGATTAGCCATGATTTATGCCAAACGTGGGATAGGAAAGACGTATTTGGCGTTAGCCATCGCTTATGCTATTGCAACAGGCGGTTCATTATTAGGCTGGCAAGCCAGCAAAGCTAGATCGGTTCTCTATATTGACGGTGAAATGACGCTAAAAAGTTTAGCAGAGCGTTTAAAAGCTTTGTCTAAAGGCGATAAGTGTCACCGATCAGGGTTACCGCTTGGTGTCATAAATCCGGATAAATTAGTGGGAAACGCCGTCCCTGAATTGAAAGGCACATTGAAAACAGCAAAAACTTTTAGTGAATGCCAACAGATCCTTGATCAAATCATCGCAAAAACAAAAATGATTGATTTAGCTAATCTGCGCGATCAAGCTCGTACATTACCGTGGGTAGAACCTTATGAAGTCATCATAATCGATAACATCTCTACCCTTTGTCCGAGCACCAAAGAAAATGAAGCTGACACGTGGAGTCCGGTACAGCGTTGGGCAGTCATGATGCGTTCTTTAGGTAAAACGGTTTTATTTGTGCATCATGCGGGTAAAAGCGGAGCGCAGCGAGGTACCAGTAAGCGGGAAGATGTGCTAGACACCGTGATGACTTTAAAACCGAGTTTAAGCCTTGCAGCAGATAAAAACGATAATGGGGAGCAGGGAGCTTGCTTCGAAGTGCATTTTGAAAAGCACCGGGGCTTCTATGGAGAAAGCACAAAGCCTTTTAAGGCGGAATTGATTACTGGTGCTGATGGCAGCCATCACTGGCAATATCATCGCTTGGAAGCCAATCCCGCTGAGCAGATAGCGTTACTTAAAGCGCAAGGATACTCTTATCAGCAAATTGCAGATCAAGTGGGAGTGAGCAAATCCACGGTTAGCCGTTATTTACAAAATAAAGGCATCGGTTAGTGTCATGAAAGTATCGGATGAAGAAACAGAGGCTGCGCCTTCCTCTAGCGATTTAACTCCTCCTAAATTGCCTTTCATCTGGTCTTGGGATTTATTGGAAAACCGACTGCCAGCCTCCAAGATGGTATTATCACCTTGGCTGCCAGAACGGGGCTTAGCCTTGATTTACGGGCAAAGAGGCTGTGGCAAAACACGGTTAGCGGTTGCAATCGCGTATGCTATTGCAACGGGTGATTCACTGTTAGGTTG